>CAMLSI010000130.1 GCA_946482585.1 uncultured Lysobacteraceae bacterium | reverse complement strand
GCCTGATGGCAATCGGCCGCGTGTTGCGCGGCGCCTGCTGCATCCGATACTTTCGCGCCAATGCGACGCCGTTCGTCATCGCCTCGTTCGCGGGAGTCAGCGGGATGCTCGCCATCGTCGAAGTGCTCATCGGGCTTTGCGTCGTCTTCCTGATCTTCAGCACGGTCGCGTCGGTCGCGATCGAACTGATCGAAGCGGCCGTGCGCCGGCGCGCGCGGCTGCTCGCGCGCGGACTCGCCGAGATCTTCCGCATGGCTCCGGCCGACGGCGTGCCCGCCGACGCCGGCGCGACGCGCCGATTGCTGATCGCGTTCTACCGCTGCTCATCGATCGCGCCGCTCTACCTCGGCGAAGTGCGGCCGCGCGGCACGATCCGGCTCGGCCATCGTGGCCGCGCCGACAAGATTCGCGTCGCGCACGGCCGGCTGCCGTCATACATTCCGGCGAACCGCTTCGCCGGCGCCGTGCTGGAAGCCGCGGCCAAGGCACCGGATACGCAGCCGCCGGCCCAGGCCGGCCAGCCGGCGCGACCGACGGGGCTGCGCGAGCGCCTGGCAGCGTGGTTCGATGCCCTGAAGGTTGCATGGCACTCGCGCGTGACGACGCCGTCGATCGAGGTGCTCAGGAGCGAGCAGGCCGACGCCGCCGAATTCGCCGCCTACTGCCGGCGTCTGCGCGACCTCGCGCTGCGACTGCATGCCGGCGACGCGACCGACGAGGAGAAAACGCTGCCGCAGTTCCAGCAGCAGGCGCTGGAAAAGCTGTTCGCGGAAAACGCCGAGCGCATGACCGGCTGGTTTCGCAGCTATACGCAGGTCTGGCTGATGCTGCTCGGCGTCGCGCTCGCCGTCGCGCTCAACGTGAACACCTTGCGTATCGTCAACGTGCTGTCGCAGGACGAGACCGTGCGTACACGGGTCGTCAACGCCGCGATCGACGAAGCGAACGCCAGTCGACTGAACCCGTCGCCGGTTTGCAACACGCCGCCGTCCACGCCGGGCGACGCCGCGAATGCGACGCCCGCACCGACGGGGACCGCATCCGCGGCGGACACGGCGGCCGACGAGGCGTGCGAACGCGAACTGCGCGAGGCGATCGACGTGCGCCTCGATTTCGCCGCGACGCTGGGCCTGCCGCTCGGCTGGAACGACGACGCCTGGCCCGACCGGATGCGCGACGGCGACCGCTACTGGAGCGAGTGGCTCAACAAAGTGCTCGGTTGGCTCATGACCGCGCTCGCGATCAGCTTCGGCGCGCCGTTCTGGTTCGACATGCTCAATCGCCTGACCAATCTGCGCACGACGCTCAAGCCGGATGAAATCAGGAAATCGTAGCGCGCTCCGGCCGTCGCCCCGGCGGGCGATGGATCAACGATCGTCCGCGCGCCAGGCGAACCTGCCTGATGTGCGTTGCGGCAACGCCGAGCTGCATAGCGTAGAAAATACACAATGAGGCAATGAGCCATCGGTGCCGGCGCCGCGCTGCCGGCCGCAACCCGCGCGTCACGCTCTTCGGTTTTCGCAACTGTTCGTTCTCTCTTTCCGACAGCGGCAACTACACGTTCCGCCGCGTTGAAGCGATGCGCGGCGATTTCAACGCGCAGTTCGTGCTGACCCAGGGCGGCGGTACCGTCGGCGACCAAAACCCACCAGCTCAGCGACTTGCCAGTGCTGCGTCCTGGCGCGCGCTACCTGCTCGTGCGCGACAGCGAGGACAATCCATCAGGCCCTGGGCAAGATGGCCGTCATCCAGGACGACGCCCCGCGCGCCCGCGCCACCGCCGACTATCCGGCCGTGGAATATCGCCGCGGCGACAAACCGGTCTGGCCGCTGGGTGTGCGGCCACCGGCGAACGAGGACGTCGTGCTGCCGCCCGCCGGCACCGACCCGGGCGCGACCGACGGAAACGGCCCGCGGTGAGCCGGTCCGATCTCGAAACGTCGCTCGGCCCTCCGCATGCGCTGCGCATTCCCGCCGCCTCGCCGGGCGCGCCGCGTTCGCGGCCGCCGCACGTCGACGAAAGTGCGCGCGGCAGACTTGTGCGTTCGCCGCGAAAACGCGCCGCATGCCGCAGCCGTGCCGAATGCTTGCGTGATGCGCCGCAACAGCGGCGGCAATCACAATCCGCCCAAGCGCTCAACCCACTATTTTTCTTGCGCCTCGGCGCGAGCGCAGCCGACACTGCGCCATCGCACAGCGCCCGGGAGCCGCCATGGAAGCCACGACCACACCCGCTGCCGAAACCGCCGGCGCCGACACGCTGCGCCGCGACGTCAGCGTCGCGAAGAACCTGTTCTTCGGCGAAATCGTCGAAGAGAACCTGTTCCCCTATCCGAAGATGCGTGAGCGCGACCGGGAAATGCTCGGCGCGATGCTCGATGCGATCGACGACTTTCTCGCGCCGCAGCACACCGAACTCAAACACTACGACCGCAATGCCGAACAGCCGCCGGAATTCATCCAGGCGCTGCGCGACATGGGCCTGTTCGGCCTGATCATCCCCGAAGAATTCGGTGGCCTCGGGCTTTCCAACGCGGCGTATGCGCGCGTGCTGTCGCAGACGAGTTCGCACGATTCGTCCGTCTCGCTGACCATCGGCGCGCACAGTTCCATCGGCATGAAAGGACTCCTGCTGTTCGGCACCGACGCGCAGAAGGCCAAGTATCTGCCTGATCTCGCGAGCGGAAAAACCATCGCCGCGTTCTGCCTGACCGAAGCCGGCGCCGGTTCCGATGCGGCGTCCGTGCGCACCAAGGCCGTGCGCAACGACGACGGCACGTGGACGCTCAGCGGCGAAAAGATCTGGATCACGAACGGCGGCATCGCCGACTTCTATACGGTGTTCGCGAAGACCGACACACCCGAAGGCAAGATGACCGCGTTCATCGTCGAGGCCGGGCAGGCCGGCGTCAGCCACGGCCCGCACGAGGACAAGATGGGCATCCGCGCGTCGAGCACGACGACCGTCGCGTTCAGCGACGTCAAGGTTCCGGCCGACCAGGTGCTCGGCGACGTCGGCAAGGGCTTCAAGGTGGCGATGGCCATCTTGAACAACGGCCGCACCGGTCTCGGCGGCGGCGCCGTCGGCGGCATGAAGACGCTGATCCGGCTCGCCTGCGCACAGGCCAAGGATCGCAAGCAGTTCGGCAAGCCCATTGCGGAATTCGGCCTCGTGCGCGAGAAGATCGCGCAGATCGCGGTCGACTGCTTCGCGGCCGAAAGCGCGGTCTGGATGGTCGCGCACTACATCGACTCCGGCTGTACGGACTATTCCGTCGAAGCCGCGATCAGCAAGGTCTTCGCGAGCGAAGCGGTGCAGCGCGCGAGCTACGAGGCGCTGCAGATCGCCGGCGGCAACGGCTTCATGCGCGAATACCCGTACGAACAGATCACGCGCGACACGCGCATCCTGTCGATCTTCGAAGGCACCAACGAAATCCTGCGCCTCTACATCGCGCTGTCCGGCCTCAAGGACGTCGGCGCCACGCTGAGCGAACTCAAATCCGCCGTCGGCAACATCTTCAACGATCCGATCAAGGGCTTCGGCGTCCTGAGCACCTACGTGCGCCGCAGAGCCAGCGAGACCACGGGCTACGGCACCGACAAGATCCTGCGCGAACTCCACCCGAGCCTGCGCAAGGCCGCGACTACCTACGAGAAATACACCGTCGAGCTCAGCAAGGCTGCCGATGCGCTGCTGCGTCAGTACGGCAAGACGATCGCCGACCAGCAGCACGCGCAGAAACGCATCGCCGACATCGCGATCGACCTGTTCGTCGGTCTCTGCGTGCTCTCGCGCGCCGACAGCCTCGTCCGCGACAACCATCCCGACAGGGACAGCGCCGTCACCATCGCCGATGTCTTCACGCGTCAGGCCCGCCGCCGCCTGCGGCGCAACGTCCGCGGCATGGCCATCAACGAAGACAAATCAATCGAATCGCTCGCGCAGGCGATTCTCGACAAAGGCGCGATCACCTGGGACGTCGTCTGAGCGCCGGCCGGCGGTGAGCCGGCGAAATCGCCGCGTCGATGTTTGCGACGCGACGATCCCCTGACGCAGCGGGCGCTTCGTCGAACGTTCGGCCGGAAGCCGACCGGGACGTCGCGGTTCGTTTCGCTCACCGACACGCTGCGTCGCCGTCGCGCTGCCTCACTGCACCGAAATCACGACCTTGCCGAAGTGACTGCCGCTGTCGAGGTATTCGTAGGCCGCGCGCGCTTGCTCGAACGGAAACACGCGATCGACCACGGGCTTGATCCGGTGCAGCGCGACGAAGCGCGCGAGATCCTCGAGCATGGCCAGGCTGCCGACGTAGATGCCGGTCACGTGTTTGGCGCCGCGGATCATCTGGAACGGATCGACTTCGCTGCCCCAGCCGGAGACGCCGCCGACGATCGCCACCGTGCCGCCCATGCGCGTGGACAACAACGACTTCTTCAGCGTGCCCGCGCCGCCGACTTCGATCACGACTTCCACGCCTTCGCCGCCGGTCGCGCGCAGGACGTCTTCGTGCCATTCCGGCGTCGTCGTGTAGTTGATCGTCGCGTCGGCGCCGAGCCGGCGCGCGCGTTCGAGTTTCGCATCGCTGGACGAGGTGATCACGGCGTGCAGGCCGGCGGCCTTGGCCAGCTGCAAACCCCAGATCGACACCCCGCCGGTGCCCAGCAGCAGCACGCTGTCGCCCGGCTTCGCGCGGCCTTCGACGAACAGCGAATTCCACGCTGTCGCGCCGGCGCAGGTGAGCGTGGCCGCTTCGGTGTAGTCCAGATGGTCGGGGACCTTGAACAGCGCGTCCTGCGAAACGACGATTTCCTGCGCGAGCGCACCGTCGATCGATCCGCCGAACGAATGCCTGGATTTTTCCGGCGTCTGGCGGCCTTCGATCCACGACGCGAAGAAGGTTGTCGCGACGCGGTCGCCGACCTTGAAGCGGGTGACCCGGTCGCCGACGTCGATCACGTCACCGGCGCCGTCGGAGGCGGGAATCACCGGTGCCGCATTGCCGCCGTTGTAGTCGCCGCGGATCACCATGAGGTCGCGGTAGTTGAGCGCCACCGCGCGGATGCGCACGCGCACCTCGTGCGGGCCGGGGGCGGGCAGGGGGCGTTCGATCGGCACGATGCCGTCGAAACTCTGGCCGGGATGGACGTGGTAAGCCTTCATGATGTGCTCCGGTAGGAAGGTGACCGGCCGCGGCGAAATACCGTGGCGCGATGGCGGTGCACGATATAGGTTCTTGCATGTCCTCAGTGGAGAGATTCAGTACTATCTGTGTATCCCATAAGGAACCAATGGCGCCATGAACGACCGCCTGACCGGCATCGATACCTTTGTGCAGACCGTGGACGCGGGCAGCTTCGCATTGGCCGCCGAGCGCCTGGGCCTGACCCGCTCGGCCGTCGGCAAGACCATCGCCCGGCTGGAGCGGCGCCTGGGCACGCGGCTGTTCCAGCGCACGACACGCCAGCAGAGCCTGACCGAGGACGGCCAGGCCTACTACGAACGCTGCGTGCGCGCACGGGCCGAGCTCGACGCTGCCGAAGCGGCCTTCGACAGCGGCCGGCGCGAACCCAGCGGCCGGCTGCGCGTCAGCGCGCCGCTGCTGTTCGGCCGGCATTGCGTCGCGCCGGTGCTGATGGCGCTCGCGCACACGCATCCGCGGCTGCAGGTGGAAATGTCCTTCAGCGACCGCGTGGTCGATCTGGTCGAGGAAGGTTTCGACCTCGCCGTGCGCATAGGCCCGCTGCGCGACAGTGCGACGCTGGCCGCGCGCCGGCTCGGTTCGCAGGCCATGGGCATCTGCGCCGCGCCGTCGTATCTCGCGCAACGCGGCATGCCCCACGGCCTCGCGGATTTCGAAACGCACGCGGCCATCGTCTACGGCATGAACGGTTCCTCGGCGCAATGGCGCATCCGCGATGCCGACGGTGAGCTGCGTGAACCCGTCATCGCGAGCCGCCTGCGCTTCGATGACGTCCAGGCCATCGCCGACGCGGCCATCGCCGGCCACGGCCTCGCCTGGCTGCCGTGCTGGCTGATCGGTCCGCGTCTGGCCAGCGGCGAGCTCACCCTCGTCACCGGCAGCCAGAGCACCGTCGCCAGCGAAGTCCATGCGGTGTGGCCGCAATCGCGCTACCTGCCGTCCAAGACGCGCGCGGCGATCGACGCGCTCGTGGAGCGCGTGCCGGCAATGCTGGGGCCGTGAGGGACGGTGAACGTCCGGCCGGCTTCGGCACCCGGCGGTTTCCTGCGCGCCAGTGGGATCGAAACGAGAATCGCAATCCCGGCGTACGGCGCGACGATGCGGAACGCAACCATCGCGGTCGTCGGCACATGCAATGACACGGCGGATGCGCTCGCGTTCGCCGCGGGCGGAACGGCTCGCGCGCTCTGCCACGCATGCCGAGCGAGGAAATCGACGACCGTTTCGCGAATCCGAATCGCGTCAGAGCGAAAGACGATGGATCACCTGACTTGCGTCTTCCGGATCAGGCTCGCGTCGGAAACCCAGGGCCTGCGCGAGATCGCGCATGCCGAAATTCTCGGCCGAATCGATCGAGAACATGTCGCGGATGCCGCGCCTGCGCGCCACGTCGATCAGATGCGTCATGAGCAGGGTGCCGACTCCCTGGCCATGAAAATCGTCGGCGACGGCTACGGCGCATTCGCAGGACCGGCCATTGTCGGCGACGCTGTAGCGCGCAACGCCGATCTCGCGCTCCACACCGCCGACGTCGCCGACGACAGCGACAAACGCGACGTCGTGCACATAGTCGATGTCGGTCAGACGACGGATCAGCTCGGGGCTCGGACAGCCGATCTGTCCGAGGAAGCGGAAGCGGCGGGACTGTGCGGACAGCGCTTCGATGAACTGGCGTTCCAGTTCGGCGTCTTCCTTGCGCAGTGGCCGGATGGTCATCGGCACGCCGTTGCGCAGCGTGTGCTCCCAGCGCGGCGCATCCGCCGTCATCGGAGTCGGCGCGAGATCGTGGCTCTGGCCGCTTTCGGGACTGCGCGAGTTCGGGGTGGTCATGTTCATGTCGGCTCCGGTAGCGGCTTGACGGTGACAGCGTGCCGCGGTGCGGGCGAGGCCGTATTGATCCGCATCAACCGGCGTGCAGGTCATTCCGGCGCGTGCGCCGCCGAGCGATCGGCAAGCGGCGGAGCGCCGGCGGAGGCGAGCGACGCGACGAGGCGGTCGATCCGCGTGTTCAACGCGTCGAGCGCGACGGCGTGTTCGTCGCGCAGCGCATCGAGCTTGTCGTGAAGCGCCATGATTTCGATCTCGGCTTTTACGTTGACCTCGTAGTCGTAGATCGCCATCTGCCGGTCTTTGGATGCCTGGCGGTTCTGGCTCATCATGATGAACGGCGCCTGCACCGCGGCGAGCATCGACAGGATCAGGTTCAAGAAGATGAAAGGGTAGGGATCGAACGCCGTTTCGCGCGGAAGCAGCGTGTTGACGATGCTCCACACGGTCAGGAACAGGGCGAACAAGCCCATGAACGCCCACGAGCCGCCGAAGCGGGCAACGATATCCGCGGTGCGCTCGCCCACGCCGGCGGAGTCATTGGGCGCGAGGCCGGGCGACACGGCGATGGAGCGACGATCCGTCGCGTGCGTCAACGCGCGTCGCGTGCTGTGGTCGAGATCGTCGAACGCGCGGCCGAACCAGCGTTCGGCAGATTCGACATAGGGTGGGCGAGAGTCGGGCATGGGCGGGGGACAGTGGAACTCAGGTCAGCAGATCTACCCGGTCGCGATACTCCGGAATGCGTGCCGGCCATCCGAGTTCATGCTCGATGCGCAGACGCAAGGCGTCCGACGCATCCGGTTCTCCGTGAGTGACGAACACGCCGCGCGGCGGCTTCGCGGCGGATCGCAGCCATGCCATCAGCTCGTTCGCGTCGGCATGGGCCGACGCCGACTGGAGGGAGATGACTTCGGCATTGATCTCGACCTGCTCGCCGTGTATGCGCAGACTTCGCGCGCCGCCCACCAGCGCGGCGCCTCGCGTGCCGCCTGCCTGGAAGCCGGCCAGCACGATGGCGTTGCGCGGATCCGGTCCGAACGCGCGCACGTGATGCAGCACGCGGCCGCCGGTGAGCATTCCGCTGGCCGAAACGACGATGAGCGGACCGTGCCTTGCATTCAACGCTCTCGATTCGTCCGGTGTGCCGACGATCTGCACGTATTCGCGCAGCAGGCGGAAATCCTCGCGGCCCAGCATATGTTCGCCGGTGTAGCGCTCGTAGAGTTCCATGACATCCGCGGCCATGGGGCTGTTGAGATACAGGGGGGCGCGCGGCAATTCACCCCGGTGCTGCAGGCGCGCAATGAGGAGCAGCAGCAGCTGCGCGCGCCCTACGGCAAACGCCGGCAGGACGATGGCGCCGCCGCGGGCGAGGACACGCCGACAGACCTGGAGTAGTTCCTGCTCGAGATTGTCGCTCGCGTGAACGCGATTCCCGTACGTCGATTCGACGACGATCCAGTCCGAATCCGCCGGCGGCAGCGGCGGAGGCATGATCGGGTCATGATTCCGGCCGATGTCTCCACTGAACGTGATGCGCGTGGAGGCGTGCTCCACCGTGACGGCGGCGGCACCCAGGATGTGGCCTTGAGGACGCAGCCGGACACGAACGTCCGGCACGGGTTCGAAGCCGCGTTCCCAGGCGGCACTCTTGAACAGACGCAGCGCCTTCTTGGCCTGCGCTTCATCGTAGAGCGGCTCGGCTGGACTGTGCTTGGTGTAGCCGGCCTTGTTGGCGTGGCTCGCATCCTCTTCGAGGAGCCGTCCGGAATCGGGCAGCAGAATTCCGCACAGCGATTTGGTCGCCGACGTCGCCCAGACGGTCCCCTTGAATCCCTGCGCAACCAGGCGCGGCAGGTAGCCGGAATGATCCAGGTGCGCGTGCGTGAGAACGACCGCATCGATGCTCCCGGGATCGACCGGGAAGTCGGCCCAATTCCGCAACCGCAGCGGTTTGTAGCCCTGGAACAGGCCGCAGTCGACCAGCAGGCGCTTCCCGGCGGCTTCGATCAGGTACCGGGATCCCGTCACCGTGGAATTGGCACCGAGAAACGTCACGCTGAACCCGCGAGTTTTTCGGGTTGCCCGATTGGTAGTCATGCGGTTCTCCAGGGATTCCGGGCCGGCACTCAGTGCCGCAGGAGCACGGGGAGATGCGCATCGAGGAGAATGTGGCGTGTCGCCCCGCCCAGTATCCATTCACTGAAGCGGCTGCGGCCGTAGCCCCCCATGACCAGCAGGTCTGCCCGCTGCAGGTGAGCGGCTTCCAGAAGGGCTGCGCCTGCGTCGTTGCCCGATTCGGCGATTCCCTGGACATCGGCGGTCAGACCGTGGAACGCAAGGTAGTCGGTAAGCTTGAACGGCGGCAGCCATCCGATCTCGCCGTAGGTCTCGCGCAGTTCGCCACGCAGAATCACGATGCGCTGCGCGCGGCGCAGCAACGGCTGCGCCGCATGGATCGCCCGCAATGCTTCGACGGTCCCGTTCCATGCCAGCGCGATGCAGTCGAACTGCGGCGGGCCTGACCAACCGGTCGGCAGCAACAGCAGGGGCAGTCCGCACTGCAACAGAATCTGGCCCAGGCGGGCCTGCTCGCCGGTGCCCGATTCGCGGGACAGTATGAGCAGGTCATGCCGATTGCCCAGGCGTTGCAGGGCCGTCGCCGGCGTGCCTTCGGCAACCTGCCACGCCGCTGCGCGCACGCCATGCGTCTTTGTCCACGCGACGAAGCTCGTGCCGGCCTGGCTTGCTTTCAATTCCTCGCTGCGCGTGCTCTCCACGAGGGCCGCGAACGTCTGATCCACTCCGTAGAGCCCGTCGGGGATCGAAGGGGCGGGACAGACATGCACACCGGTCAGGCGGGCGTTCAGATGGACGGCGAGGCGAGCGGCGAAGCCGAAGCGGACTTCCCACTCCCCGTAACCGGTCGAATAGGCGAGCAAGTCGTTCATGACGCGGTTCCCGGCGATGGCGTCCCAGGCTAGTCACGAGCCCCATCGGTCGTGTTGACATGGATCAATGCCGAAGCGGCCTCTGTCGGCCGACTCGCGGTTCGTCCAACCCATCGCTCCCGCGCAGTCGCTGCGGCCTGCCGCTCGAGCCATGCCGCTACGTACGACGTCATGCCGGCGAGTCGCGTCGGTGGAACAGTGGTAGTGTCCACCTGTAGCGCCGCGCGATCTCCGACTGGCGAGGAATGCCGTGCTGCGAACTGTACCGGCCTATCGACGACGAGGTTCCATGAGCACCGACCGGACGGTCTTCCCGATTCCTTTCGCGCTGCTGCTTTGTGTCTCCGTCGCAGCCGCGCCGTCGGCAGGCGCCGCAGATCTTCCCGCACTGACCATCACGCCGGCGGGGGCGACCTACAACCGCGCCCAGGTGCTCGACTGGATCGACGACACGCATTTCGCCGTGGGCAGGTGGGACGGTTCCGTGTCGATATTTCGCGTTCCCGGAGCCGGTGAATACGGTCCGGTCATCGAACAGGCCTGGGCCGGCGGCTCCGGCCGCGGTGTCGAGATGCTCACCGCGATCGGCGATCGCGCCATCGTCGTATCCGACGGTCCCGAGCGCCTCGCGGTTTGGAAAAAAGGTACCGACAATCGCTACTCGCTCGCCGGAAACTATTCCTACGATCCAAAATTCGGCACTGCCAACAGCGGGGCCGCGTTGACCGTCGACGGCGACGAGTGGTTCGTCAGCGGTCACGAGAACGGCCACGTGCTGATCTGGAAACGCCGGAAGGAGACGAAACTGGTGCTGGATCGCGCGATCGACGTGCATTCCGCGAATCCCATTCCGGCGCCGTATCCGCTGAAGAACATCCGCGACCTCGTGTCCTGGCGCGGCCACTACCTCATCGCCGGGTCCGAAGACGGCGATCTCGTCGCGCTCGACATCCCCGGCGGCACCGAGACCTTCCGTCTTCGCTACAACGCGACGGCCCAACGCGGCATCAACGACCTGGCCGTCGCTGGCGACTGGCTGCTCGTGGCGAACTGCTCGGTGGGCATGAGCGACAAGAACGCGTGGCTCTTCGATCTCTCCGCCGGTACGCCGCGACTGAGCGATTCCGCCAATCTGGCGCTCGATACACAGCGATCGCAGGTCTTCAATTTCGAGGTCGAACTCCTCGGTCAACCGGCGCGCCTCGAATTCTTCAGCAGTACCGAAGAAGGCCTGCTCTGGCACGGCACGATCGAGGACGGTCAGCTCTCGGTGTCCGGCGTCACCAAGGTGGCTTCCGAGGGCGGTGCGGTTCTCGACAAGGCGCCCGCGGCCGGACTGCTCGCGGCAGTCGCGCACCAGATCCTGCTGTTCAAGACGAACTAGGGATATCGCGAAACCGCGCCGATTCTGCGATCCGGCGAAAGAGAAGCGCCTCGGCTGCAGCGGGATCGCGACGGCAGACGCCGTCGCGACGGGAGCGGGCGGGGCCTCGGCGGAGGGCGAATAATCGAGGAGAGG
>CAMLSI010000129.1 GCA_946482585.1 uncultured Lysobacteraceae bacterium | reverse complement strand
CGCGCCCTCATTCCAGATGAGGACGGTTCCATCCAGGGAGGCGCTGACGATGCAGTCATGCACTTCGCGGCCGAAAATGGCTGCGAGATCCGCGATAGCGGCCAAATGTATCTCCCGCCCGACCTGGAGAAAGCGTTCGAGACGAAGGGCATCGACACCGGCTCCGTGTACGAACTCTCCTGCCGGGGAGGCAGCGCGCAGTAGCGGGCGCTGCAGGCAGTCGATCCGCCCGAATCGGCCGCTTTACGTCGTGGCGCGCAGGCGCAACCCATCGCTCACTCCGATACTGCTGAGTCGTTGATGCGCATCGCGGGAGCGCAGGCGACTCCGCCGCGTCGGATGGATACGCGGCGCGCCGTCCATCGGCAACCCACGGCAGCATTCGCCGGATTCAGTCGAGCCGCCGCCACACCGAAACCGGAACGCTGCCGTCCGCGCGCGGCGGCACCCGGTAGCTCAGTCGGTCGTGATCAAGCGTGTAGGCGCGCTTTTGCACCGAGCCCTCCCAGTTAGGAAAGGACGACGACTCGATCGAGAAGACGAGCACGCCTTCCTCGTCGTCGATTCTCACCGTGCCGTAGTGCGTGCTACTGCCCATGACCGCCGACTTGAACTCGTCGATGCTGCCGTCGGCTTTGCTGCCGGCCGCGAAGCGCAGTCGTTCCGACTTGAATATCTGCAGCGAATAGCGCCCCTGCGCATCGACGATCAGCCGGCCTCTCGGCGCATCGCCATAGTCGCGCGCGCGTTCTCCGCCGGGCAGGATCTTGTCCGCGGCGACGAGGGACCAGCTGCCCATCAGCGGGGATGGCGGCGACTGCCCGGGGACATCGCGCGTCGCCAGCCCGGCGAGCATCGCTATCATCATGGGGATCAGCGTCTTCAAGGGTTTCTCCGCGGCGATCGGTGGTAGACGGAAGGCTAGGCGAGTTGATGGATTTATCGAACGCATCTATACCTATACCTGTCATTTCAAATCGAAATCATCGGAATGAAACCGCTCGATATCGGTGCCGTCAAAGCGTTCGTGATCGCCGCCGAGCTGCAGAGCTTCACGCGCGCAGCGGACCTGCTCGACACCACGCAGTCCGCGGTCAGCCTCAAGCTCCGCCGGCTGGAAGAACGGTTGGGCCGGCGGCTGCTGGAGCGCACGCCGCGGCACGTACGCCTGTCGGCGGAAGGCCTCGCCTTTCTCGATGTCGCGCGAGAACTGGTGGCGGCGCACGATCGCGCCGTCGGGGCCCTCGACGCAGAGCAGCGTCGTCTGATCGTCGGCATCAGTCACCAGCTCGTCGGAAGCGAACTGCCCTCGCTGCTGCGGCGAATGAGAGACCTCGATCCCCATCTGCTGATCGAGATGCGCGTCGCCGGCACGCAGGAACTCATGCAGGCGTACGAACGCCGCGAACTGGACGCTGCGCTCGCGTTGCGTCCGGACGAGCGGCGCAAGCACGGCAGAACCGTGTTCACCGAAACGTTCTCCTGGTTCGCCTCCGCCGCGGCAAAGATCTTCGCCGATCGGCCATTGCCGCTGGCGACCCAGGGCAGTTCGTGCCGCATCCGGAACGCGGCGGTGCGCGCACTGGACAAGGCAGGCTTCGCATGGAGCGAGATCTTCATCGGAAAGGGCGCGGCGATCGTCGGCGCGGCCGCCAGCGCGGGTCTCGCAGTCGCTGTCCTGTCCAGGCGCACGGCGCCCGCCGGCACCGTCGACGTGAGCGCCGCGCTGTCGCTGCCGCCGATTCCGCCGCAGGACGTGATGCTCTACAGCGCCCTCCGCGACCGGCGTTCGCGCGATGCGCTGCGAACGCTGACGCTGGCTTTCCAGTGACGCGCGGCAATGCGAGCGGACCGACGAGTCTTCCGGTGCGGAGGAGGGCCGCTGCTCGTAGAGACGGCGAAATGGAACATGGGAAATGTGGCGTTGTAATCTGGAGGCCGTATCGATGAACGCCCATCAGCGCGAGACCGCATCCGGGGGCCGCGAACCCGACCCTCGTCCGCGTCGGCGCACCGTTGCGGCGCTCGCGATCGGCCTGTTTCTTCTGATCGCCGCGCTGCGTCTCGCGCTCGTGGTGCTGTTCGCGCCGGAGACGCCGTATTTCGACGAATGGGACGGCGTGATCGATCGCATGGCGCGACGCATGCTCGCGGGTTCGTATCCGCTCGCTGCGTTGTTCGAACCGCACAACGAACACACGCTGGTCTGGACACGCTTGCTGAGCTACGCGCAGCTGCGTCTTGCCGACCTGCAGTTCGACAACGTGACCGTATGTCTCGTGAGCCAGTCCCTGTATGCGGCGATCGCGGCAGCGCTGATCGCGGCAGCCGCGCGGGCCCTGCCGCCGTTTCGCGGCGGATTCGTCGCTGCGGCGGGCCTGGTCGCCGCGTTGCCTTACGGTTGGGAAAACATCGCGGTCGGCTGGGGCAATCCGTACTACTTCATGATCGGCTTCAGTGCGGCGACACTGCTGCTCGCGGCGCGTCTGCGCGGGCCACTGGGCACGGTGCCGCTCGCGCTGGCGGCGCTCGCGGCCGGCGTGTCGATGGGCTCGGGCGCTGCGGCCGGCGTCGTCGCGCTGCTCGTGGTGTTCCTGCGCTGGCGATGCGGCGAGCTGCCGGCGCGCGCCGCGCAGCACCTGGCGATTCCGTTGCTGTTGGCGACGGGATTGCTGCTCGCGAACGCGTCGCCGTCAGCGGCACCGACGCTGCACTGGGGCCCGCTGCAGTCGGCCGAACTCGCACTCGCGCTGTTGCTGTGGCTGCCGGCCTGGCTGCTCGGCGCGCGATTGCTGCGCGGGCGCGGCAACGGCGTCGATGCCGTGTTCGTCGGCTTCGCCGTCTGGGGATTCCTGCAGCTGCTCGCGATCCTCATCGGGAGGCCCCAGTTCCGGTTGTGGTTTCCGATCTCGCGCTACATCGACGTGCTGGCGGTCGGTGCGTTCGCGAACCTCGGCTGCCTGTGCCGTCTCGCCATGGCGAATCCGGAGCAGCGTGCCTGGACCCGGCTCGCACGTGCCGGCCTGGTCGCAGCCGTCGCCGCCAGCCTCGCGTTCCTGCCGTTCGCATGGCACTGGACGCGCGTCCGCGCCGCCGACGAGCGGGAGCAAGTGATGCGGCTCGAGCGCTACATCCGCCACGGCGATAGTGCAGCGATCGCGGAAGCGGGCGGCAACCACCTCGCGCACCCGTCGCGCGAGCGACTGCGCGAGCTCGTCGACGCGCCGGACGTGCGCCGGATACTCGGCGATCGCGTCGGCACGCGATCCGAACCTTCCGCGTGGGTGCGCGGACAGCGCGCGCTGCGCGTGACGCTGCTGCGTCACGGCGGCTGGCTGCTGCCGCTGATCCTGGCGCTGGGCTTGCTCGTGCTGGCGCGGGCATGGCGACCGGCCACGGTTGCCGACGGCTGACATCGTTCGTCGCACGATGATGCTCGCGGCGCCGCCGACGGGTCGAATCTCGCGAACGACATCGGCCGCGCCTGCGTCGGATTGTCGCGGCGACACAGGCATTCGCCGTTTCCGTCGCCCGGGTTCGCGAGCGGAAATCGCGGCGCCATGCGGGTTGCATCGTGATCGTCGCGCGTTTCGATCGGATGCCGCGCCGCGCCGCGGCTTGTTGCCGCAGCTCGCGCGGCGCGGATTCGCCGCGACTATCCTCGTCGTCATGAATCCACGATCGTCGACGCCCGCGGCGTCTCTCCGGCCGCAGGCGGCCGCCGACGGCGCGGTCCGCGCCGTCCTCTCGCGCTTGGCGTCGCCGCCGCGCTTTGTGACAATCGGGCGAAGTGCGCATTGCCAGCTCGTGCCGGCGCGCGACGGCGTCCATCATGATCGCGCCGGCCGGCCGGTGTTCTTCCGCAGCATCCGCTCGAAGGAGGTTCGTCGATGATCTCCGACACCGTCGTGGAGCTGTCGCGTCTGCAGTTCGCCGCGACCGCGCTGTATCACTTCCTGTTCGTGCCGCTGACGTTGGGGCTTTCGTTCCTGCTCGCGATCATGGAGTCGGTCTACGTGATGACCGGCAACGAGATCTACAAGCAGATGACGAAGTTCTGGGGCAAGCTCTTCGGCATCAATTTCGCGCTCGGCGTAGCGACCGGCATCACGATGGAGTTCCAGTTCGGCACGAACTGGTCGTACTACTCGCAGTACGTCGGCGACATCTTCGGCACGCCGCTCGCGATCGAAGGCCTAATGGCCTTCTTCCTCGAATCGACCTTCGTCGGCCTGTTCTTCTTCGGCTGGGAGCGCCTGAGCAAGGTCAAGCACCTGATGGTGACCTGGCTCGTCGCGCTCGGATCGAATTTTTCGGCGTTGTGGATATTGGTCGCCAACGGCTGGATGCAGTATCCGGTCGGCGCCGAGTTCAATCCGGAAACCTTGCGCATGGAACTCACGAGCTTCGCGCAGGTGTTCTTCAGTCCGGTCGCACAGGTGAAGTTCGTGCACACGGTCTCGGCCGGCTACGTGACGGGCGCATGTTTCGTGCTCGGCATCAGTGCCTGGTATCTGCTCAAGGGCCGCCACGTCGCGTTCGCGCAGCGTTCGTTCGCGATCGCTTCGGCGTTCGGCCTCGCGGCGACGCTGTCGGTGATCACGCTCGGCGACGAATCCGGCTACGAGCTCGGCCACGTGCAGAAAGTGAAGCTCGCCGCGATCGAGGCGATGTGGGAAACGCACGAGCCGCCCGCGCCGTTCACCGTCGTCGGCTTCATCGACCAGGAAAACATGACGACGGATCACGCGATCGAGATCCCGTGGCTCATGGGCATCATCGCGACGCGTTCGGTGACCGAGCCCGTGACCGGGCTCAAGGACCTCGTCGCCGAACACGAAGTGCGCATCCGCCGCGGCATGCAGGCCTACGCGGCGCTGCAGCAGGTGCGCGCGAATCCGGCCGACGCGGAAGCCAGGGCGAAGCTCGTCGAGCTGCAGCCCGACCTCGGCTACGGCCTGCTGCTGAAGCGCCGAGCGCCGAACGTCGTCGATGCGACCGACGCGCAGATCGCGCAGGCCGCACGCGACGGCATACCGCCGGTTGCGCCGCTGTTCTGGGCGTTCCGCATCATGGTCGGCTGCGGCGTGTTCATGCTGATCACGTTCGCGCTCTCGCTGATCTCCGCGACGCGTCGCGCGATCATGCGGCAGCGCTGGCTGCTCAAGCTCGCCGTCGTCACCCTGCCGATGCCGTGGATCGCCTCGGAGATGGGCTGGATCGTCGCCGAACTCGGACGACAGCCGTGGACCGTGGCCGAAGTGCTGCCGACCTGGATGAGCGTGTCGTCGCTGACCGTCGGCGATCTGCTGTTCAGCCTGACCGGCTTCGTCCTGCTGTACACGGCGCTGCTCGTCGTCGAGATGTACCTGATGATCAAGTTCGCGCGCAAAGGTCCGGCGGATCCCGATGCACCGCCGCAGCATGCCGTCGTGCTCGGTACCGATGCGCCGGCCGAACCGTCGAAGGCCTGAGGAGAACGCCATGACCGATGCCATCGCCTTCCTCCTGAGCTACGAAACGCTGCGCGTGATCTGGTGGCTGTTCCTCGGCGTGCTGCTGATCGGCTTCGCCGTGATGGACGGCTTCGATCTCGGCGTCGGCACGCTGTTGCCCATCATCGCCAGGACCGACGACGAGCGCCGCGTGCTCATCAACACGATAGGCCCGACCTGGGAAGGCAACCAGGTCTGGTTCGTGCTCGGCGGCGGCGCGATCTTCGCGGCCTTTCCGCTGATCTACGCCGCGGCGTTCTCGGGCTTTTTCGTCGCATTGATCCTCGTGCTGTTCGCGCTGATCCTGCGGCCGGTGGGATTCGACTACCGCAGCAAGCTGCGCGATCCGCGCTGGCGCGCGCTCTGGGACTGGTGTCTGTTCGTCGGCGGCTTCGTGCCGGCGCTCGTGTTCGGCGTCGCGTTCGGCAATCTGCTGCAGGGCGTTCCGTTCCGTTACGACGATACGTTGCGCGTGTACTACGAGGGCAGCTTCTTCGGTCTGCTCAATCCGTTCGCGCTGCTCGTCGGCCTCGTGAGTCTGTCGCTGCTCGTGATGCACGGTGCCGTGTTCCTGCAGCTCAAGACCGTCGATGTCCTGCGCCAGCGCGCGCGCCGCTGGCACGGCATCGCGGTGCTGGTCTACGTCGCGAGCTTCGCGCTGGCCGGACTCTGGATCGCGTTCGGCATCGACGGTCATCGCGTGACGGCGTTCGCCGGCACCGCCGCCGCGTCCAACCCGCTCGCGAAAAGCGTCGTCGTCGAAGCCGGCGCGTGGTTCGCGAACTTCCGCGCGGCGCCGCTGTTGTGGCTGATTCCCACAGCGGCGTTCGTCGGCGCGTTCGGCGCCTGGCGGCTGGCTCCGCGACGGCCGGGTCTCGCCTTCATCGCGAGCGCGCTCGTCGTCGCTGCGACGATACTCACGGCCGGTACGGCGATGTTTCCGTTCATGATGCCGTCGAGTCTCGCACCGGCCCACGGCCTCACGCTCTGGGATTCGACATCGAGTCTGCTGACCTTGCGCTGGATGTTCTGCATGACCGTGGTGTTCCTGCCGCTGGTCGTGCTCTACACGAGCTGGGTGTTCCGCGTGATGCGCGGTCCGGTCACGCTGGAACAGGTTCGCGGTTCGGACGCGCACTACTGAGGAGCTGCGGACATGTGGTATTTCGCCTGGATACTCGGTGTGCTGATGGCCTGCTTCGCGGCCATCATCAATGCGATGTGGCTCGAGTTCGAAGGCTATCCCGACGACGAGAACCCGCCGCACTGATGCGTCGGCTCTCATGAGCGACGCGGCGACGGAACGCGACGCGGAACGCTGGCTCGCGGCGCGCACGCACATCGTGCGCGGCTGGACCCGGGCGGCGACACTGGCGGGTGTCGGCGCAACGCTGGCCTATGCGGTTTTCGCCGCGGCGCTTGCCGCCATCGTCGCCGGCTGGTTCGCGCCGGTCCCCCCTCATGCCCGTGCGGCGCTCGCGACACTCGTCGCCGCGCTGCTCGCGCGCAGCGCGCTCGCCGTCGCGCGCGATGTCTGTGGCGCGCGTGCCTCGCTGCATCTGCGCGCCGGGTTGCGTGCCGACGTGATCGCCGCGCTCGCCCGGCTCGGTCCACTGCGGCGGCATGCCGGCGACGACGGCGCGCTCGCGACGCTGGCGATCGAGCAGGTCGATGCGCTCGACGGCTATGTCGCGCGCTATCTGCCGCAGCGGCACGTCGCCGCGCTCGTGCCGCTGCTGCTGTGCGCGCTCATCGCGCCGCGCAGCTGGCTCGCGGCGGTGCTGCTGCTCGTGACGGCGCCGCTGATTCCGCTGTTCATGACGCTGGTCGGTCGCGGTGCTGCACGCGCGAGCGCGGCACAGGCGCTCGCGCTCGGCCGGCTCGGCGCGCAGTTCCTCGATCTGCTGCGCGGTCTGCCGGTGCTGCGTCTGCTCGGCAACGTACAGGCTGGCGCGGACCGGCTCGCCGCGAGCGCGCACGATTACCGTCGCCGCATGAATTCGGTGCTGCGTCTTGCATTCCTGTCGTCGGCCGTGCTCGAGCTGTTCGCCTCGATCGGCATCGCGCTGGTCGCGCTGTATCTCGGCCTCGCGCTGCTCGGGCGGTTCGACATCGGACATTACGGCGCCGTGCTGCGGCTCGATGCGGCATTGTTCATTCTGCTGCTGGCTCCCGAGTTCTACGCGCCGCTGCGCCAGCTCGGCAGCGACTACCATGCGCGCGGCGACGCGCTCGCGGCGGCCGCGCTGCTCGCGCCGCTGATCGATGCGGCATCCGTGACGCCGACCCCGGGACGGGTCGTGCCGGCATCGGCGCGCGCGCCTGCGATCGAGTTCGACGCGGTCAGCCTGCGCCATGCCGACGGACGCCTCGCGCTCGACGCGGTGAGTTTCCGGATCGAGTCCGGCGAACGTGTCGCCCTGCGCGGCGCGAGCGGTGCGGGCAAGAGTTCGATACTCGCGCTACTCGCCGGTTTCGCAGTGCCGACCGCCGGCACGATACGCGTCGACGGCGTCGACCTCGCCGCGCTCGATCGTGCCGCGTGGTGGCGTCGCGTCGCGTGGCTCGAGCAGCGGCCCGAGTGGTTCCGGCAGTCGATACGAAACAACGTGCTGCTCGGACTCGATGCGTCGGATACGGAACGTCTCTGGCATGCGCTGGAACGCGCCGGACTCGCCGAAGACGTGCGTGCACTGCCGCTCGCCGACGGTGCGGTGCCCGGCGACGCATCGGGCTCCCTGTCGGGCGGGCAGCTGCAGCGGCTCGCGCTCGCGCGCACGCTGGCGCGCGACGCGGTGCTGTGGCTGCTCGACGAACCGCTCGCGCACCTCGATGCGGCGACGGCCGCGGCGCTGCGCGAACGGCTCGCGGCGACGAGTGTCGGACGCACGGTACTGATCGCGACGCACAGTGAAGCCGACGATGCGTGGGTCGATCGCGTGATCGAACTCGATCACGGACGAGTGCAGGCGGCGAAAGAAACCCCGGGATCCATCGAGCCATGACGGCGACCGATACGCGACTGCGCTTCCGGCGACTGTTGCGGCAGCAGTGGCGCAGGCTCGCGCTCGCGTTGCTGCTCGGTGTGTTCGCGCTGCTGGCGGCGTTCGGCCTGCTCGCATTCTCGGGGCACTTCATCACCGCCGCCGCGATTGCAGGCAGCGGCGCAGCGGCTGCGGCGATGTTCGACATCTTCCGGCCCGGTGCGATGATCCGCCTGTTCGCGGTCGTGCGCACGGCGAGCCGCTACGGCGAGCGCCTCGTCGCGCACGATGCCGTGTTGCGGCTCCTGCAGGCGCTGCGCAGCCGGATCTATGCACGGCTCGCCGCGCTGACGCCGGAACCGCTGGCGCGCTGGTCCGAGGGCGACCTGCTGCAACGCCTCGTCGGCGATGTCGACGCGCTCAACGAAGCGCCGCTGCGTGCGGGTCTGCCGCTCGCGGCCGGCATCGTCGTCGTCGCCGCCGCGCTCGTCGTTGCCGGCCTGGCCGAGCGCGATTTCATCGCGCCGGTCGCGATCGCACTGGCATTGGCTGCCGTGGTCGTGCCGTTCGCGACGGCGCACCGCAGCCTGCGTGACGGCCGCGGGCTCGCGCGGTTCGCCGCGGCGCGTCGCGACGGACTCGTCGACGCCTTGCGCGGCCTGACCACCCTGTCGCTCTGCGGTGCCTGGCCGCGCTGGCGCGATGCCTGGCTCGCCGAGGACCGTGCGCTGCTCGCGGCGCAGTTCGCGCAGCGCGTGCGCGAGAGCGTGGGGCAGGCGATCGCGACGCTCGCGATCGGAGCGGGCGCGTGCACGCTCGTGGCTATCGTTTCGTTACGCGGTGCACCGACAGCAGCGGTTCCGTGGTTCGCCGCGGCCGTGCTCGGCGTGCTCGCGAGCGCCGAGGCCCTTGCGCCGATGAGCGCCGCCTGGCTCGCTTGGGGACGCGCTCGCGCTGCCGCGCAACGCGTCGGCGCCCTGCTCGCGGCCGAGCCCTCCATCATCTATGCGTTGCCGCCTTCGGCGCTGCCGCCGCCGCGCGGTGCGCTCGACCTGCGCGGTGTCGGGTATCGCTACCCCGGGCGCGACGCGGGACTTGCCGAACTCACGCTGACGGTCGCGCCGGGTGCGCGTTTGTGCGTCTGCGGCGCTTCGGGCGCGGGCAAGAGCACGTTGGCGGCGCTGCTGGCGCGCAGTCTCGATCCCGCATCCGGCGACATCCGACTCGACGGCGTCGACCTGCGCGACTACGACGAGGCCGCGTTGCGCGCGCGCGTCGCGCTGATGCCGCAGCGGCCGCACTTGTTCGCCGCGAGTGTCGCCGAGAATCTGCGCCTGGCCGACTCGCGGGCGGACGACGCGCGTCTGCGCGCCGTGCTGCAGGCGGTTGCGCTCGATGCCTGGCTCACGCAGTTGCCGCAGGGACTGGAGACGCCGCTCGGCGAATATGGTGTCGGTCTTTCCGGCGGCGAGGCGCGAAGGCTCGCACTGGCGCGTACCCTGCTGCGGCCCGCTGCCGTGTTCGTGCTCGACGAACCTTACGAGGGACTCGATGCGGCGTTGCGCACGCGCGTCGCTGCCGGCGTCGACGCCTGGATAGGCAGCGCGACGCTCGTGCTCATTTCGCACCACGCCGTTGCGATACGCGCGGACGCGGTGCAGCTCGATCTGCAGCCGCTGTCGCGCGCGTAGCCGCGGCACGCGGGGCGTCGATCTCGATCCAGGCCGGCGCATGATCGCTGGCCTTGTCTTCGCCGCGTACCCAACGGTCCACGCCGGCGCGTCGCAGCGTCACGGCGGCATTGGTCAACAGGTGGTCGATGCGCAGGCCCGCGTCGCGCGGCCAGTGCTGACGGAAATAGTCCCAGAAGGTATACATCTTCGCATCCGGGTGCAGCGAGCGCAGCGCGTCGGTCCAGCCTTGCGCCAGCAGCGACGCATAGAGCGCCCGGCTTTCGGGCCGCAGCAGCGCGTCGCGACGCCAGGAGTCGGGCTTGTAGATGTCGAAATCGGTCGGCACCACGTTGTAGTCCCCCGCGAGGACGACCGGATGGGCGGCGGCGACGAGCGTTGCCGCGTGCGCATTCAGCTGCCGCAGCCACGCGAGTTTTGCGTCGAACTTCGGACCCGGCTGCGGATTGCCGTTCGGCGCGTAGAGGCAGCCGACGACGATGCCTTTGACCGCGGCTTCAAGATAGCGGCTGTCGCGATCCGCGCCCGATCCCGGCAGGCGCCGCCGGATTTCCAGCGGTTCCGAGCCGCGCGACAGTATCGCGACGCCGTTCCACGACGACTGCCCGGCCCAGAGCGAGGCATAGCCTGCTTTCTCGAGCGCCGCCGCCGGGAATGCCGCATCGACCGCCTTGAGTTCCTGCAGGCAGACGACGTCGGGCGCCTCGCGCGCGAGCCAGTCGAGCAGGTGCCGCTCGCGTGCGCGAATGCCGTTGACGTTGTACGTGGCGATGCGCAGCGTCTTGCGGCGTGCAGGCATGGTGTCATCGTCCTGGCCGAATGCTGCGGGCGAGTGTCGCGTCGGCCGTGTCGCGCTCACGTCAATCGATCGTATCGACATGTCCAATGCCGCGCTCGCTTGCGCAACGCATTCTTCGCCGTTTCGTTACGTCGCGTTTGCTCAGATGAGGCTCCAGGAAGGTCCGGGGAGACACCTCATGCCGCAACTCACGATCGAAGAGCCGTCGCTGTGGAGCGGCGGACAAGTGGTCGTCGTCGACGACAACGCTGCATCGGCGCACATGCTCGCGGATTTCCTGCGCATGATCGGCCACGCCGCGGAAATCGTCACCGGCCCCACGGTCGATGCGATCGCCGCCGCCGTCGTCGCGGCGAAGCCCGATATCGTGTTCCTCGACATCATGCTCGGGCAGCTGGACGGCCGCGCCGTGGCCAAAGCCCTGCGCGAGCGCGGCTGCGACGCGTATCTCGTCGCGGTGACGGGTTGGGGCGAACCCGACGATGCGATGCGTTCGCTGCGGGTCGGCTTCGACGAGCATTGGACCAAGCCGCTCGATACGAATCGCGTCGAAGTGTTCATGCGCGA
>CAMLSI010000128.1 GCA_946482585.1 uncultured Lysobacteraceae bacterium | reverse complement strand
AATCTCTCGATCCGCCCCCCACCTCAGCTATCCGCCTCAGCGAAGGGGCGCGAATAATACTTGCGGCCATCGAGTATGGGAAGAGGCTGCGTGAAAAAATCATGCCGGCGCGTCCACGACGCTCCTGCGCTGAGAGTGGCTCGTGTGACGAACCCCAATCAGGCGCAGAAAAGTGCTGTGCTAGGATCTCAGGACGATTTTTCGCACGGTGAGTCACATGGGTGAGCTCTACGACGATCGCCGCCAGGAGCCGCGCTTCGCGACGTCAGGCATCTATTATGTGCAGTCAGCCGGACGCAGCAGGCCGGGCCGCATTCTCGATCTGTCGGTAAACGGCGCGATGCTCGAGGTGGTCGAAGGCCAGCCGTTGAATGCGGGCGACCGCACCAATGTCGTACTGAGTTTTGCGGGCCAGCCCGAGTTCGTCGCCGATGTGCTCGTGCAGCACATCGTCAATGGTCGCGTGGGCGTCGAGTTCTACGACATGTCGCCGGAACATTTCTCGACACTTGCGACGCTGATCGACCAGCACCAGCGCTCGCGCTGACGCACAGTCCCCTCTCGTATCGAAACACCAGCAAGGAAATCTCGCCATGCTCTCTCGCACCCTGCGGATGTTGGCCGCATTGGGCCTCGTCGCCAGTTCCGTCAACGTCAACGCCCAGGCGATCTCTTATGTCGTGCTCAAGGGCAAGACGTTCTATGTGGAACTCGCCGAGAACGACGAGCAGCACATGCGCGGTCTCATGTTCCGCGAGCAGATGGCGCCCGACCGCGGCATGTTCTTCATCTTCAACGCCGAATTCATGCAGGCGTTCTGGATGAAGAACACATTGATTCCGCTCGACATACTCTATTTCGACAAGAAGCTCCGGCTCGTCTCGACGCAGAGCAGCGTTCCGCCGTGCAAGGCCGACCCATGCCCGTCATATCCGAGCAGCGGCCCGGCTCAGTACGTACTTGAGCTCAACGCAGGCACCGCCGACAAGCTCGGGGTCAAACCTGGCGACGCGCTGGAATTCCATCGCTGAGCACGCGAGACCGGCGTTATCGCATCGGCCTCCAGCGCGTGATGACAAGGCACGCCGACCTGATACGGAACCAGCCTCAGCTGTTGTCGAGCCATCGCTTCGAATTCGTCATCGCACACCGGCACGAACTGCTTCATTGCGCCACCTGACGTCTCGTCCCGATTCGGGACGAGCGTATTGGACGCCCGATGCATGCCGGCGTCCTGTCCCCGGAATGGCGCGATCATGACAAACCACGCTGGCTTCACCCATGACATCGGTTACTATCGGACCGAAGTTGTCGGAGGTATGCAATGAACGACCCTTGGTTGGGCCTGCAACACGCTGCCGACCACGAAATTTCATTGCTCTCGGCGGCTCTGCTCGTCGCCAAAGACGAATATCCCACGCTTTCCTGCTCGGCTTACGAACATCGTATGGACGAGTACGCCGACCGATTGTCGGCCGCGTTGCCGGTACAGGCCACCGAGACACAACGACTGGCCGGACTCAATACGTTTCTGTTCGAAGAGCTTGGCTTCGCCGGTGACGAACGCGACTATTTCGATCCGCGCAACAGCTATCTGAACGACGTCCTCGACCGCCGCCTCGGCAATCCGATCTCGCTTGCGATCGTGCAGATCACGCTGGCCCAACGCCTCGGCCTGCCGCTCGAGGGCGTGTCCTTTCCTGGACATTTTCTCGTACGCATGCCGCTCGACGACGGCATCGTCGTGCTCGATCCGTTCCATCGCGGGCGCACGCTGGATCTGCCGGAGCTCCGTCGGCGCGCGCGCAGCGAACTGTCGGCACGTGATATCGACGACCAGCGTCTGGCCAACCTGCTCGAGCCCGCGAGCCGCCGCGCGATCGTGGCGCGCATGCTGCGCAACCTGCGCCTGGCCTACGTCGAGAACGAAGCCTGGGACAAGGCGCTGCGCTGCACCGATCGCATCGTCACGCTCGATCCGTTCGACGTCGCCGAGTGCCGTGAGCGCGGCAATCTCTACTTGAAACTCGGCTATCACCGCGCAGCCTGCGACGATTTTCGGCGCTATCTCGCGCTGGCTCCGCAAGCCGACGACGCCGACGCCGTCATGGCTCAACTGATCGCGAGCTCATCGCAAACCGGACGCCTGCACTGAGGAGCGCCCGGCGCGGCGTTTCTCAGCCGACCTCGACCATTTCGAAGTCCGATTTCGTCACGCCACAGTCCGGACAGGTCCAGGTATCGGGAACGTCGTCCCAGCGCGTACCCGGCGCGATGCCATCCTGCGGCCAGCCCTCCGCCTCGTTGTAGAGGAAGCCGCAGACCACGCACATGAAGGTGCGGAACGGTGCGTCGGTGAGGGTCGAAGCTGCGGACATGGCGACGGGGCCTGGATTCGGGGCGCGCATTGTCGCAGCGCGACGCGTTCCGCTTCAAATGGGCCAGAATGCCGGATCGACCCGACGCTTCGATCCCGCTCTCATGCACCATCCCTTGTTGCCCGCCGCCGGGTTGTACGCCATCACAAACGGGCCGCGGCCCGATCTGCTCGAAGCAGCGGCCGCGGCGCTGCGCGGCGGCGCGGTCATGCTGCAATATCGAGACAAGACGCAGGACGCGCCACGACGCCGGGCCGAGGCACGCGCACTGATGAAACTCTGCGCCGACGTCGGCGCGCTGTTCGTGGTCAACGACGACATTGCCCTCGCGCGCGCCTGTGACGCGCGTGCCGTGCATCTCGGCGCGGACGACGGGGACATCGCGACCGCACGACGCGAGCTGGGCATGGACGTCGTGATCGGTGTTTCGTGTTACGACGATCTCGAGCGCGCGCGCCGCCTCGCCGACGCCGGGGCCGACTATCTCGCGTTCGGCGCTTTCTTTCCGTCATCGACCAAGCCCGGCGCGCGGCGCGCCGATCCAGCCCTGCTGCGCGAGAGCGCCGCGTTCGGCCTGCCGCGCGTGGCAATCGGCGGCATCACCGCCGACAATGCGGCCCCGCTCGTTGCGGCCGGTGCCGACTATCTCGCCGTCATCAGCGACGTGTTCGGTCACGCTGACACTTGCGCGGCGGCCCGACGTTTCGCCCCTCTGTTCCCCGCATTCCGGAAAACATCTGCATGACCAGCAATCACGCTTTGTTCGAACGTGCCCGCCAACTGCTGCCGGGCGGCGTCAATTCGCCCGTGCGCGCCTTCAAGTCGGTCGGCGGCGAACCGTTCTTCACGGCACGCGCCGACGGCCCCTATCTTTGGGACGTCGAGGGCAAGCGCTATATCGACTATGTGGGGTCGTGGGGACCGATGATCGTCGGCCATAACCATCCGATCGTGCGCGATGCCGTCAGCCGCGCGATCCAGGATGGTCTGTCGTTCGGCACGCCCTGCGCGGCCGAAGTCACGATGGCCGAAACGCTGACGCGGCTGCTGCCCTCGGTCGAAATGGTGCGCATGGTGAATTCCGGCACCGAGGCGACCATGGCCGCGGTCCGTCTCGCGCGCGGCTACACCGGGCGCAACAAGATCGTGAAGTTCGAAGGCTGCTACCACGGCCACGGCGATGCGTTTCTCGTGAAAGCCGGCTCCGGCGCGCTGACGTTCGGCGTGCCGACCTCACCTGGCGTACCAGCGGGACTGGCGGACCTGACCCTGACCTTGCCCTACAACGATCTCTCCGCCGCGGAAGCACTGTTCGCGCAGCACGGCGCCGAGATCGCCGGGCTGATCATCGAGCCGGTCGCGGGCAACATGAATTGCATTCTGCCGCGCCCGGGCTACCTGCAAGCGCTGCGCGAGCTTTGCACGCGACACGGCGCGCTGCTGATCTTCGACGAAGTCATGACCGGCTTTCGCGTGGCGCTCGGCGGCGCGCAGGCGCTCTATGGCATCACGCCCGATCTCAGCACGTTCGGCAAGATCATCGGCGGCGGCATGCCGGTGGGCGCCTATGGCGGACGCCGCGAGATCATGCAGCAGATCGCACCGAGCGGCCCGGTCTATCAGGCCGGCACGCTGTCGGGAAACCCGGTCGCGATGGCCGCCGGCCTCGCTATGCTCGAATTGATCCAGACCCCGGGCTTCCATGCGGAAATCGACCGCAAGACGCGTTTGCTCACGGACGGATTGCAGGCAGTCGCGCGCGAAACCGGCGTCGCGATGACGACCAACCGCGTCTGCGGCATGTTCGGCATCTTCTTCACCGACCAGACCGTCGAGACATTCGCACAGGCCACTGCCTGCGATACCGCGCTGTTCAACCGCTTCTTCCACGGCATGCTCGAGCGCGGCGTCTATCTCGCGCCATCGGCCTTCGAGGCCGGGTTCCTGTCCAGCGCGCACAACGACGACGTCATCGGTGAAACGCTCGTCGCCGCGCGCGCCGCGCTGATCGCGGCGCGCAGCGGTTAGTCGTCAGGCTTCGACGAACGCCTGCAGCGCCGCACCCAGGCGCTGCAGGCCGGCGGCGATGTCATCGTCGCCGATGTTCAACGCCGGCACGAACCGCAACACGTCGGGGCCAGCCTGAAGCAGCAGCAACCCGTTTTCCGCGGCCCGATCGAGCACGGCGCCGGCTTTGCCACGCCACGGCTCGTTCAATACCGCACCGAGCATCAACCCGCGCCCGCGCACCTGCTCGAACAGCGAGAACCGGTCGTTAATTTCGCCGAGCCCGCGGCGCAGCGCTGCCGCCTGCCGCGCGACGTTGGCGAGCAGTTCGGGCTGCGCGAGCCGCCTCAGGGCGACGCGTGCGACCGCCGCCGCGAGCGGATTACCGCCGAACGTGGTGCCGTGAGCGCCGAACTGCCAGACCTGCGCCGCACGCGCACCGACCAGCATCGCGCCGATCGGAAAGCCCGCCCCGAGCGCCTTCGCGACGCAAAGCACGTCCGGCGCGATGCCGTCGTTCTGCCAGGCCCAGAGCTTGCCGCTACGCCCCATGCCGCACTGGATCTCGTCGTAGACCAGCAGCGCGTCGTGCCGCGAGCAAAGCGCACGAAGTCCGGCCAGAAATCCGTCTGCGGCAGGCACCACGCCGCCTTCGCCCTGTACCGGTTCGACCATCACTGCCGCGACGTCGCCCGCAGCCATCGCTGCGTCGACCGCGGCGAGGTCGTTGTAGGCGCAATAGCGGAAACCGCCCGGCAGCGGCTCGTAGCCCTGCTGGTACTTCGGCTGTGCGGTTGCGGTGACGGCGGCGAGCGTGCGGCCATGAAATGAGCCGTGGAACGTGAGGACCACGCGCCGCTCCGGCGGACGGCCCGCGTTCGCGGCCCACTTGCGCACGAGCTTGATCGCAGCCTCGTTCGCTTCCGTCCCGGAGTTGCAGAGGAATACGCGTTCGGCGAATCCGGAAGCCTCGACGAGCTCTTCGGCAAGCCGCAGCGGCGGCTCGCTGACGAAGACATTGCTCGTGTGCCACAGCCTGGCGGCTTGCGTCTGCAGCGCGTCCAGCAGTTCCGGGTCGGCATGACCGAGGGAATTGACCGCGATGCCCGCGCCGAAGTCGACGTAGTCGCGACCGTCACTGTCCCAGACGCGCGAACCCTGGCCGCGCTCCAGCACGATGCGTCGCGGCTGGTAGACGGGTACGTAGTAGCGGTCGGCACGCGCGAGCAGCGCAGCGGATTCGGCGGAAGCGGGCGAAGAAGTCACGACGACACCTGTACGGGAACCGGAACCGACATTATGCGGGCGACCGGCCGGCGATCCGTTAGCGCATAAGCCCGCGCGCAATGGTGCCGCCCACTCGACTTTGGTCTTTTGTCTTTTCGCATGTGCCTGCGCACACTCTCGCGATCCCTGGATCGGAGATTCCCGATGCGCTTTGAAACCCTGGCCGTCCATGCCGGCGGCGAACCTGATGCGGAGACCGGTGCGATCGCTCCGCCGATCCACATGGCCACGACCTTCCGACACGGCCCGGCCGGGGAACGCATCGCCGGCTTCGAATACGTGCGCGAAGGAAATCCGACGCAAGACCGTCTCGAGACGGCGCTGGCCGCGCTCGAAAGCGGCGAAGCCGCGCTCGCGTTCGGCTCGGGCATGGCGGCAATGACTGCGCTGCTCGAGTCGTTGCCGGCCGGCACGACACTGCTGATGCCATCGGACTGCTACACCGGCCTGCGCGTGCTCGCCGACGAATTCCTGCCGCGCGGCGGCATTCGCACTCACCGCATCGATACCGCCGATCTCGCGGCGGTCGAGGCGGCATTGGCGGCCGGTGCCGGCGCAGTCTGGATCGAGACGCCGTCGAATCCGCAGCTGCAGGTCGCCGACATCGCCGCCATCGTCGATAGCGCGCATCGCCATGGCGCCGTCGTGTTCTGCGACAACACCTTCGCGACGCCGGTGCTTCAGCAGCCGCTCGCACTCGGCGCCGATGTGGTCATGCATTCGACGACGAAATATTTCGGCGGCCATAGTGACGTCATGGGCGGCGCGCTCGTGTTCGCGCGACGCGATGCGCTGTTCGAACGCGTCGCGCATCGTCGTCACGTGACCGGCGCCGTGCTCGCGCCGTTCAACGCGTGGATGACGCTGCGCGGACTGCGCTCACTGCCGGCACGCATGCGCTGGCACTGCGCCAACGCGCAACGCATCGCCGAATTTCTCGGCGACCACCCGCGCGTCGCCGCCGTGAACTACCCGGGACTCGCCTCGCATGCGGGACACGCCGTCGCACAACGCCAGATGCGCGATTTCGGCGCAATGCTGAGTTTCCGCGTCGCAGGCGGCCGAGAAGCGGCACTCGAGGTCGCCGGCCGTCTGGGGCTGATCCACAACGCGACCAGCCTCGGCGGCTGCGAAACGCTGATCGAACACCGGGCCTCCGTCGAGGGCGCCGTGCCGATATCGCCGCAGGACCTGTTGCGCCTGTCGGTCGGGCTGGAGCATGCCGACGATCTCGTTGCCGACCTCGATCAGGCGCTCAGCGGCTGAGCAGCGTCACCACGCGCCGACATTGGGCATCGACAGCCACGGCTCGCGCGGCGGCAGCGCCTCGCCGTTCTGCAGTAACTCGATCGAGATGTGATCGGGCGAACGCACGAACGCCATGCGGCCGTCGCGCGGCGGGCGATTGATCGTCACGCCGTGCTGCTGCAAACGTTCGCACGCGGCGTAGATGTCGTCGACGCCGAACGCGAGATGGCCGAAGTTGCGTGCGCCGCCGTAATCCTCGTCATCGTAGTTGTAGGTCAGCTCGACCTCGGCTTCCGGGTTGTCCGGCGCGCCGAGATAGACCAGCGTGAAACGGCCTTGCGGATGGTCCTTGCGCCGTGTTTCGACGAGGCCGAGCGCATCACGAAAAAAATGCAGGCTCGCATCGAGATCGCGCACGCGCACCATCGCATGTAGGTATCGCATCGGTGTGTTCCGGCTATCGGGGGCTGGCTCGATGGGGACGGATCAATCGAGGAACAAGTCCGGCAGCAAGGTCTTGCCGGGACTGACCGCATAGTGGCTGAAATCCTTGACGCCGGCGCGCTTGAGCACTTCCTCGTCGAGCAGGAATTGGCCGCTGAGCTGGCGCGCCGGCTGCGTGAAGATCCAGTGCGCCGCGTCCGCCATGATGTCGGGTTTGCGGCAATTCTCGGGACGCGCCATGCCGCCGAGCATCGCGAGCGCAGCGGTGTCGATTACCGTGCGCGGCCACAGCGCATTGACGGCGATACCGTCTTTCGCGAGTTCCGCGGCAAGACCGAACGCCGCCATGCTCATGCCGTACTTGGACATGGTGTAGGCGGTGTGGTGCTGGAACCATTTGCTCGCCATGTTCAATGGCGGTGCCAGCATGAGCACGTGCGGGTTCAACGACTTCTTGAGTTGGAGCAGGCAGGCCTGCGTGACGAGGTAGCTGCCGCGCACGTTGACCTGGTGCATCAGGTCGTAGCGCTTCATCGGCGTCCCGGAGAGACCGGCCAGCCAGATCGCGCTCGCGTTGTTGACGACGATGTCGATGCCGCCGAAACGCTCGACGGCCTTGGCCACGGCCGCCTGCACTTCGCCTTCTTCGCGCACGTCGACTTTGAGCGGCAACGCTTTGCCGCCGGCGGCTACGATTTCCTCGGCCGCGCTGTAGATCGTCCCCGGTAGCTTCGGGTTCGCGACTTCCGACTTCGCCGCAATCACGATGTTGGCGCCGTCGCGCGCCGCGCGCTTGGCGATGGCCAGGCCGATGCCGCGCGACGCGCCGGTGATGAACAGCGTGCGGCCGTTGAGATGGCTCATGGAGTGTCCGATCACGTCTCAGGGCGGCCCAGCATCCGCGACTCGCGCGCTTCCGGCAAGAGCCGCACGAGCCTTTCTGCGACTAGCCCGCCTGAAATCGCGGCATGCAGCGCATGAGACCGTCGAGACGCTCGAGCGGATCGGTCAGCTGCAGCCATTGCTGGCGCTCGGCAGTCTCCACGGGCAGCAGTTCGGCAAGACGGAAACCGACCCAAGTCGCATCGTCGAACCGCCGCCGTTCGGCGCGAGCGTGTTCGCCGCCGACCTGTTCGAGCAGCCGCTCCAGGATGATCGCGAGCAGGCCGTATTCGGGCGGCAGCGGCACTTCGGGCTCATCGGGCCACCAGCGCACGAGGCCGTGCACCAGACCGTTGCTGCGCACGCGCGTGTTCGACGCGCGAAACCGTCGGCTGCCGCGTGCGCGGATCCCGAGCAGCCCGTCGGGCAGCGAATAGAAATCTTCGATGCGTGCGAGCGTGCCTACCGCCGCCGGCGTTGCCGGCTCGCCCGCTTCGCGGCCGGCCAATATCAGGCAGACGCCGAATCCGCTGTTGTTGCGCGTGCATTCGCGCACGAGGTCGAGGTAGCGCGGCTCGAAGATCCGCAGCGACAGTACTCCGCCCGGAAACAGCACGGCATTCAATGGAAACAGCGGAATATCATCCTGATTCACGGCCGCAGTGTAGGGCAATGCATTGCGCCGGGGGCTACCTGGCCGCACCGTCGCGCAGCTGCGCGGCGAAGCGGCGCGGGGCGTTCTCGAAGCCGCCGTTCGACATGAAAACCACGTGGTCGCCCGCGCGCGCCTGCGCGAGCAGCGCAGCCAGCAGCGCGTCGACGCTGGCCGCGGTCTGACCGCGTCCGTTCAGTGCCGCGGTAACGCGCGCGGCGTCCCACGGCAGTTCGGGGCGTTGCAACAGCACGACCGTGTCGGCATCGCGCAGCGACGGGGCGAGTTCCTGCGCGTGCGCGCCCTGCCGCATCGAATTGGAGCGCGGTTCGAGCCCGACGAGGATACGCGCATCGCCGACCCGGGTCCGCAGCCCCGCGAGCGTCGTTGCGATGGCCGACGGGTGATGCGCGAAGTCGTCGTAGACCTGCACGCCGCCGATCTCGCCGATGCGTTCGAGACGGCGTCGCGCACTGCGAAATCCGCCCAGCGCAGTCAGAGCTGCCACCGTATCGACGCCGACCGCATCCGCCGCGGCAAGAGCCGCCAGCGCGTTCATGACGTTGTGGCGGCCGATGAGGTCCCAGCGCACTTCGCCGCGATCGACACCGTCGACGAGCACGCGAAACGCCGAGCCGTCGGCGCTGGTCAGCCGAGCCTGCCAATCCCCGCTGTCCATGCCGAACCGCGTCACCGGCGTCCAGCAGCCTTGCGCGATCACGTCGGCAAGATGAGCGTCCTCGGCGTTGACGATGAGCCGGCCGTTTCCGGGCACAGTACGCACGAGATGATGAAATTGCCGCTGTATCGCCGCAACATCGGGAAAAATGTCCGCGTGATCGAACTCGAGGTTGTTGAGGATCGCGATGCGCGGCCGGTAATGCACGAACTTCGAACGCTTGTCGAAGAACGCCGTGTCGTATTCGTCGGCTTCGATCACGAACGCGTCGCCACGTCCGAGCCGCGCCGAAACCTCGAAATTCTGCGGTACGCCGCCGACGAGAAAGCCCGGTTCGCGTCCGCAGGCGTGGAGTATCCAGGCGAGCATTGCCGTGGTCGTGGTCTTGCCGTGCGTGCCGGCGACGGCGAACACCTGCCGGGAACGCAGCACTTGCTCGCCCAACCATTGCGGGCCGGACACGTACTGCAATCCGGCATCGAGCATGTGCTCCACGGCCGCGTTGCCGCGCGACAGCGCGTTTCCGACGATGACGAGGTCGGGCGCCGGCTCGAGATGCGCGGCCTGATAGCCAGCCTTGAGCGTGATGCCCAGCTGTTCGAGCTGCGTGCTCATCGGCGGATAGACGTTCTGGTCCGAACCTTCGACGACATGGCCGAGTTCGCGCGCGAGCGCCGCGACGCCGCCCATGAAGGTGCCGCAGATGCCGAGGATGTGCAGCCGCATGTCAGTTTCCTTCCGCGACGCCGAACAGCGCGCCGAGCACGATCTGGCTCGCGAACACGAGGGCCACGTTGATGAGCAGCGCCGGCAGCAGACGGATGTCGAGCGCCTGGCGCACGATGTGCGCATCGACGACGATGCGCCAGATACCGAAGGCGAGGAACAGCAGGGACGCGAAAGCCGCGGCCGCCGTGACGCTGTCCGGCGTCGCCCCGCGCCGACTCAGCGGCTCGAAGACCGGCAGCAGCGGCAGCACTACCGCGGTGAACAGCACGTCTACGAGCAGGCTCGCGAACGCGGTCTGCACGAAACGCGCGCGCTTCTGCAGCGCGTTGAGAAGCAGATAGAGGAATCCGAGATGCAGCAGCAGTGCTGCGACGACACGCGGCAGCAGATCCGACTGCTGCGGCAGCAGCAACGCCGTCGCCCAGTAAGAAACGAACAGACTCGCGAGCCCCGCGACGACCAGCAGGATCGGCGAGTACGGCAAATCCTGCGGACCGCGCCGCAGGAGCAGGATGTCGCGAAGAATCGCCGGCAGTGAAGGCATTGCTAGTCCGAAACGCCCGCGGAAGCCACGCCGCCCGCCGCAGCCGGATCCGACTGCGACGACGGACGCATCGACGCGAAACTGATTACGCCGCGCGCCGCGGCAGCGCCGAAAGGATGCGCTGATACACGTCGCGCAACTCGCCGACGCCGTCGAGCACGGTGAGTCGGCCCTTGCGTTCATAGAAGCCGGCAACGGGCGCGGTCTGCTCGGCATAGACGCGCAGCCGCTCGCGCACGGTTTCCGGCGTGTCGTCCTTGCGGTTCTCGGCCGCGGCACGACCCGCGAGGCGCTCGACGATCAGTTCGCTCGGCACCACGAGCTGCAAGGCGACGTCGACCGGCTGCTGCAGGCGGTCGAGCAGTTTTTCCAGCGCTTCGCACTGGGCGAGGTTGCGCGGATAACCGTCGAGGATGAAGCCGGCGCGCGCATCCGGCTGGGAGAGCCGTTCTTCGAGCATGCCGAGCACGATGTCGTCCGACACGAGCTGGCCCGCGTCCATCACCGCCTTGGCCTTGAGGCCCAGCGGCGTACCGGCCTTGACTGCGGCACGCAGCAAGTCGCCGGTGGAAATGTGCGGAATGTTGAGTTCCTTCTTCAACTCACTCGCCTGGGTGCCCTTGCCCGAACCGGGCGCCCCGAGTAGCACGATACGCATGGATGGATGGTTCCTGGAGAGGCCGCGACGGACCGGGCCTAGGTTAGACTCTGGCGCGAACGCTAGCGGGCGCCACCCGGTTAGTCAAACCGC
>CAMLSI010000127.1 GCA_946482585.1 uncultured Lysobacteraceae bacterium | reverse complement strand
CGGAAGCCCTGGAAGCCGCGGCCCAGACGGTTGTACATCGCCTCGCTGTAACCGTAACGCCAGGTACGGAAGCCCAGCAGACCGCCGTTGCCGGTGCTGCTCGTCATGCTGCCCACGACCGGCATCGTCGACTGGAAGTAGAAGTGGCTGCTGTCCACATAGCCCGCCGTCGGAATCGTATACAACGGCAACTGACCGGCCGTGCGGAAGGCCGACCCCGACAGCGGGAAGTAGTTCCAGCTCGTCTTGTCGTAAAGACCAGTGTTGATCAGACGCACCAGTCCCGGCAGTACCGGCGCGGCGTAACCGTTCTCGCCCGCACCGACGTTTTCGTTGACGAAGCTGCGCAGCCCGTCGTTGAGCTCGATCGCGTCGAGCGAGCTCGGCGCCGCGTTCGGCGTCGGACCGATCGCCACGGATTCGGGACCGTCCGAGCCGTTCCCCACGAAGTGGCAGTACGACGCGTTGATGCCCGCGTTGTAACACCCCGCCCGCGTCATCAGGTCGGTCAGGCCATCACCGTACAGGTCTTCAGCGTTGTTGAGCGACGTCGTGTCGTTGAGCGTCATCGCCACGCGATGCGCGTTGCGGTTGACGCCCGCCGAAGCATCCAGGCTGAAGCTCTGCGCCTCGTAACCGTTCGCCGTCGCCACGAAGCGCAACCCCGCCATGTAGTACAGCGACTGGTCCGCCGCGGCGAAGTTCGCCCTGTGCGTGCGCACGCTGTAGATGTCGTCGGTCGTGATCGCCGCCGTGAACGGCAGCGCCGGCATGTCGCCAAGCACCGGCAGTTCGTACTGCGCCGTCGCCGCACCGATGTCCGCCGCCGGATCGTTGCCGCACATCCACACCGTCGCCTCGCACATTTCCGTCGATTCGGCACCTCCGCCGTTCTGCGGATTCCATTCGTAATCGCACAGCTCGCCCGGCAGCGCCTGATAGCTGACGTTAACCGCCGTGCACTGGCGCGCCGCCAACGCAACCGGATACAGCAGATCCGCCTTGCCATCGCTGTCCAGATCCGCACTCGGCAGCAGACCGGCATAGCGCAGCCGGTTCTTTTCCATGCCCGTCGTCATCAGCAGCGCATCGGTGTTGCCCCCGATCCCCACTGACGCATTCAAACCGCGTCCGTTGGCAATCTGCACGTGCCAGCTGCCGCGCGTGCAGCTGTGCCCCATATTGCTGCACGTCCCCGGCACGGCGTACAGCAGGTCGACGAGTCCGTCGCCATTGACGTCGTGCCAGCGCATCGACGCACCCGTCGTGCGGTAACCCGTGTCGGTCGTCGGCAGGTTCATCGCCGTCGGCGTGCACGCGTACCACTGCGCGGGCGTGCTCGTTGCTGTGCAGCCGCTGGGCGGGGTCGTCCCCGGTATGCGCGAGAGCAGCACGGTGGTGATCGCATTGACCGTGCCGCCGGGCTGCGTCGTCTCGGTCGTGATCGTCAGATCCGCTGTGCCGTCGCCATTGAGATCGCCCACCGGCGACAGACCGCCTTCCTGCGTGTCGTGCGACCAGCCGTAGACCTGCTCTCCTGCCCCGAAGCTCACCGCCGACGTCGAGGTCGTCGTGTTCGGGTAGTAACACAGAATGTGCCCGTAGCTCGTCGGCCCGTTCGGGTTCGGGATCGTCTCTTCGATCTGCAGGTCGCTGCAGCTGCTGCCGCGCCGACGCAACAGCAAGTCGGATTGGCCGTCCCCGTTGTGATCGTCGCTGCTCACCAGTTGATGCCCCGGCGCCACGCCGGGCAGCGTCACCGTCGTGAACGTCGCCGCCGGCGTCCCCCCGAAGTTCGCGCCGCGCGCCAGGCTCCAGCGGTACAGGCGCAGGTACGCGCCCTCGTCCGCCGCCACGAGGTCGGCTCGGCCGTCGCCGTCGTAGTCGGTCTGCATGCCTTGCGTGAAGTACAGCATCGAGCCCGCGATCGACGTGATCTCGAGCGTGCTCGTCACCGCGCGATCCGCGTTCTGCTTCACCAGCCAGGTGTGCATCTGCTGATCGGCCTGGCGCTGATACACCAGCACCTCGCGCACGCCGTCGCCGTCCAGATCCCCGATCGTCTGCACCTGGCGGTCCACAAAACCACCGTTGGCGTTTGCCGCTGGCTCCGGCAATCCCGCCACCGTGACCGGCCGCAGCACGTAGTCCGGCGGCAGGTCATTCCAGGACACCACTGTTTCCGGCAGACACACCTCGTTGCCATTGGCCCCCGGCCCCTGCGTCTCCTCACCCCCGGTCGCGCACTGCCTGATCGACTGCAGCGCACTGCGGCCGCTGTGCAGGTTGCCCGGCAAGCCGCTGATCGGATCGGCGTAATTCAAGGTATACGAGTTCACCGAAGTACCGGCCACCGCCGTCGCGATCCGCGTCAGCCGCTGCGTGCGCTCGGTCAGACCAGCGGCCAGATACGAGCGACTGCGGTCCGCCGTCGGCCGGTCGTCGTAGTCGAAGTAGACATAGCGATCGCCGCCGACACCGTCCTTGCCCGTATAGCGGATGTACTCGAGCAGCTTCTCTCCCTTGCCGTACTGATTCGCCACGCTGTAGACGTAGACCATGCTGTTGCCCGACGCGTCTTGTTCGCGCTCGATGTTCCAGCTCAGCGGCACGGCGACGCCGTCGGGGACCTGACGCGATCCGCCGCCGCTGCAGGCTTCAGCAAGCAACGTGCTCTCATGCACACCGCCGTAGTAGCTGATCGCCCCCGACTTGTGCTCCACCTTGAAGCAGCTGGCACCGCTCGCCAGATCGCCGCCGTATTGCCGGACGCGCGCGAAGGTGTCCAGTTCCGTACGGTAGTACGTGCCCAGAGCGCCATAGACGAGATTCGCCGCGCCGGCGTTACCCGTTGCGTCCGTCGCGACAAGGCGCTGGCCGTCCAGACACAGCGCGTCGCCGTTGCCCAGAGTCACCGCCGCCGCATTGCCCACACCGTCCTGCGCCGTCGTCTTCGGGCAGCGATGGATCGCGCTCAGCCCCGACAGCGACCAGCCCAGGCCCGCCACCCCGTTGCCGCCGCGGCTGCTGTAGGTCAGCGACAGCGTTGGCTCCATGCCGTTGCGGCCCGGCGGCACCGTGATCGGCATCGCATACTGCGCCGCCCCGCCCTCGGTCGACGCTTCGCCCGCAATCGCACCGGTCCGCGCATCGTGAATCGGCAGGTCGCACCCGTTGTTGCCCTGCGGCGTGCACGCAATGTTCTGCACGCTCGCATCGGCGATCGCGTCCTGGCGCAACACGCGCACTTCCGGCGTGCGCAGCGTCGTCAGCACGCCCGTGCCGTTGTAGCGATATGTGATTTCGTACTGCACCCGCGCGCCCACCGGCAGCGGATCGGGCAGCACATTGCTCAGCCCCGTCGCGAACGCTGAACTCGCCCCCCCGTTGTTCAGGTCCAGACGGCGGATCTGCGCGTTCGCATCGTTCGTGCTCCAGCTCACCTGGAACGTGCACGTGTCGTTCGGTCCCGGCACCCGGCACACCGTCTTGTCGACGATCACGTGGTTGGCGTCAAACCGCATCACCGGCACGTCCTCCGGCAGGCTCGGCACATTGTTCGGCGGCGGCCAGTCCACCGCCGCACCGCCCGTCACGCTCGCCGCCACCTCCGCCGTCAACAGCATGCGGCCGTTCGCCGCGTCGTCGACACGCCGCCCGAAACGACCGTACGTGTCCGGCCCCGCCGCGCCGTCATGATCGGCGTCGGCACCGCAGATCGCCGTCGCGTTCTCGCACACCGTGACCGCCGGGTGCACGCCCACGACCGGTGTGTAGCGGATGTACCTCAGCGCGCCGCGCGTCGTCGCGTTCATCGTGTCATCCGGCGGCGCGCTCGCGCCCCAGTCGTCCTCCGACTGCAGCCACACCGGGCGTCCGCTCGTGTCGAAGATCGCCGCCGCTGCGGTTTCGATGTAGTGCTCGTCGTCCGGATCGATGTCGATGAGCAGGTCGACGCCCCAGCCGACCAGCGGATCACCCTCTATACCGCGATAGAACCAGTTCGACGAGAACGCCTGGTTGATCACCCCCTCGGTATTGCGCAGCCGACGCTGATCGCGGAACGTGTCGTAGAGACATTCTTCGTAGGTCGATCCCCCCACCGGCGCGATCGACGAGCCCTGATCCCAGCGCCAGCGCACCGCCGCGCGCGTCGTGGTCTGGTTCGGAAACGTCACCGACACCGAACCCACCGGAGTGAACGTGCGGCCCAGCGCGCTGAACGTCCAGTGCGCGACATACAGGTTCGATTGCCACGTACGCTCGCCCGTGACCGCATTGAATTCCAGCCGCTTGTTCTCCCCGTGCAGCCAGACCGGTCGTCCGTTCGCGTCGTAGGTGAACCACGTCAGGTACATCGACTCCTGGCCTTCTCCATAAAAGAAGTCCCAGCCGATGCCGTTGCGCTGCGGGTTCCACCAGCGTCCCGGGAACATGTGCACATTGCCCGGCTCCGTCGACACCGTCGGCGCCGGACAGACCGAACCCGGCGGCGGCGTCAACAACGCCGGCGTCTGCGCAAAACCGCTCCCCGCCAGCGCGAGCAGCGCCAGTCCCCCTATCGCTCTACCTCTACGCATCGTCTCGCCCTCGACCCTGTCTCGATTGGTTCCGCCGCCCGCCGCGCAGGCAACCGCCCTCACGCGCGCCGCACCGCGCACGCGCGTTCGTCGTCATTCCGGTAACGACGCCTTCAACCCGGCCGGCGCCTCGGCCACTGTTCCCTACACCTGTCTCACCCTCTGCAACCCGTTGACCCGACACCTCGCCCGCGACCCGCATCCGCGACGACAAACGCCCGGAACACGTCACCGGCTCCACTGCTCATCGCACACAGAAACGGCTAACGGGAAATCGAAACAAACGTGATCACGGATTTTTTGGCGACGAGACAGCACCGATACGGGCAACCTCGTCGACATCGCCGTCATCAGGGAAACCCACTCGCGCCTCGGCGCCGACGGCAAGTCCGCGTGCGTCGGGGCGTCGACTACATCATCAAGGACGGCATCGTGTTCGATGCAAAGCCGCGGCTGCGCGGAGTGCGCGAGAGCGTTGCGACGGAGAAGAAGAAGCGCGTGATCGAGCAGTACGCACAGCCGGGCGAATAGCCGTGCGCTGCTGAACACCGGCAGCCGGACCGCGGCGAGAGACGACACGGCACACCTTCGCCCCTACTGCGCCTCGGGCACGGCAACCCAGCCGGGCGCCGGTTGCAGGCGGCCGTCTCTGTCGTCCAGCCGCAGCAGCCAGACCTGGTCCAGGCCATGCCGCCGTGTCGCGCTCCAGCGCAGCGGCGGCAGCTTGCCGAGTGCCGGTCCATCCACCGTTTGCAGCCGAGTGACCAATGCCGCGCGCGACACGTCGCGGCCGGCCTGCTGGAGCAGTTCCACGATCAGTTGCAGCACGTGCTCCGCCACCGCCTGCCGCAGCGATGCCTCGGGCGGCGCCGGAAGCGCGATGCGCAGGCTTTGCCCCGTGGGCCATGCGAGCCGTGTGAGGTCGCACGTGGCGGCGACGCGGTCGGTCAGCAGCAGCGTGTGGGCCGTCGCGAGTCCCGCGGCCTCGCTGCAGTCCCGTATCACCCGCGGCGCCGGCACCGATGCCGCGAGGCCGTCCAGTACCCGCTGCCGCGCCGCCAGCGAAGCGGTGACGACGAAGCCGCTGCGCCCCGGGTCGGCGCCGTCGGTCGCGAAAACGATGGCCGGCAATTCCTCGGCAGCAGCGGCAATGAGGCTGTCGCCGCCGTCGGCGCTGCCGTCGATGAGCAGCAGCAGGTCGTCGCCCGGCGAGGGCGGACGCGACAAGTGCACAAGTTCCAGCTGCCGTCCGTAGATTGCCTGCGCCGGCGCGACCAGCGCGGCGCCGCGCACGCCGACGCGCAGGCGATCCGGCGCGACACCGGCCTCCTGCCGCTGATCCAGGCGGGCCAGATAGGCCAGCAGATCGTCCGCATCGGCGAGGCTCAACGCGTAGCGCGGCATCGCCGTATCCAGGAGCTCGCCGCCCGCATCCACGCCCATGGTGATGGCCCGGCGCAGCCGCGAGGCGTCATAGGCCGGCCGTTGCCGCCGCTCGTTTCGCAACGGTCGCAGCAGTGCGGACGGGCTGATATCGGCCGGCCGTACGCCACCCTCGCTGCGGCCGCGGCCGTCCGCGCCGTGACAATTCACGCACGGCAGCAGCGCGGCCGGTACCGCGTCGCCGACGCCCACGGTCGCGACCAGGGGCGTGCCGCGCGGCGAAACACCCTCGCGGAAGATTCGCTCGCCGCCGTCGGCTGATCCGGGGCTGCCTTGCAGAGCCGGCAATGCAGCGAAGAGAACGGCGGCCAGATTCATTCCACGGGTCGCGCCAGCGCATCGCGCAGCGCCGCCGTCAGCACCGCGGCGTCGGCCAGGCCGTCGAGCCGGCGCCACGGCCGCGCCTTTCCACGCTCGTCGATCAGCAACACCAGCGGCGCATGCGACGCCGGATCCGCGGCGGACGCGCCCAGCGAACGGGCCAGCCGGTCGATGTCCGCGCGCGCGCCGGTGACGAAGTCCCAGCCCGGCGCGGCGCCGAAGGCACGGCTCCAGCGCGCCAGTTCCTGCGGCGTGTCGTTCGCAGGGTCGATGCTCACCGAGATCAGGGCGACACGGGCGGCATCGTCGCCGAGCTGCTTCTGTACTTGGGCGAAGCGCGTGCCCAGCAGCGGACATACCGTGGTGCAGCGGGTGAAGATGAAATTGATCGCGGCCAGGCGCCCCTGGACCAGATCCCGATGGAAATGCCGTGTGCGGCCCGTCTGATCCCGCACAGGCACATCGGCGACGGTGCCGGCGACCGTCTCGCCCTGCAACGACTGCGCCGCGGCGGCAGCCTGTGCCGCATGAGCGGCATGGTCCCGGACCTGTGCGTGCGCGCCGACGGTGCCGAGCAACAGCACCGCTCCGCACCAGATTCCATTGCCCATGATTGCCCCCGGATGGCTGCCGCCCGTGAACCTATCCCGCCAGCGACACGCCGGCAATCCTTGCGGACGACATGGCTGCGCGACGGCGGCGATGATGATTTTTCATGATAGCCGGGCGCCGTTTTTTACGCCTGCCTCAGCAAGCTTCTGGACAAATGCACTTCTGACAGGGGATCGAAGACGGCATGGGTCGGGGAACGCCGGCTACTGCATCGGCAGTCGGCCGGCGTGGCCGTGTCGCGAAAGCCGGAAACCTCCGGCACGAACGGCCGGCCCGCATCGAAAAGTCTCCCGAACCCTTCCAGATTAGGTATTGTGCAACACGAAACTTGTAGACAAGTTTCCTACCCGCCAACCGCTTTCCCATTGCGAGGTGAACCATGCGCTTGCCGTTGCGGTCGTGGCCGTGCGCCTTCGCCCTGCTGATCCCCGCCGTTTGCATGTCGCCGCTGCAGGCGGCCGACGCGCCGGCCCGCGGGCATTGCGACGGAACCGTGCAGGCCGACGTCGTCGCGCTGGACCATGCCTTCCAGGTCAACCGCCTGGGCACGACGCGCACCGACGGCGAGATCTACGCGCTGCGCGCCGACGTGGTTTCCACCGACGCGACCGATGCCGAGCTGAAGCCGGGCAAGGTGATGCTGAGGCCGGACAAGCGTCCGCGCCCGCTGGTGCTGCGCGTCAACGCCGGCAGTTGCCTCGAGATTCGTTTCCAGAATCTGCTCGCGCCGGCGCCCGCGGACGTGATGCAGCCGGTCACGCGCACCGCCTCGATCCACGTCGCCGGGCTGCAGCCCATCGACACCATCGCCAGCGACGGCACCTGGGCAGGACAGAACCCGGAAATCGGCAACGGCCAGCACTCCGGCCTGGTGCAGCCCGGCAACCGCATCACTTACCGGCTGTATGCGCAGGAAGAGGGCACCAACCTTCTCTACAGCACGGCCGGGCAGTACAACAATTTCAACGAAATGCAGTTGTCCACGGGCCTGTTCGGCGCGGTCAACGTGCAGCCGCGCGCGAGCGAGTGGTATCGCAGCCAGGTCGGCGAGGACGACTTGCGCCTGGCCACCACCGGCACGCTGCCCTCGGGCCATCCGCGCATCGACTACGACGCCGTCTATCCGCCGGGCCATGCCCGCGCAGGCCTGCCGATACTGCGCATGCTCGATCGCGACGGCCGTATCGTGCACACCGATCTGACGGCGCTGATCACCGGCCCCGGCCGCGGCCCGCTGAGCATTCCCGCCGGCGACAACCCCATGCTGCCGGAGCGCAATCGTCCGTTCCGCGAAGTCACGGTGATCTACCACGAGTCGCAGGACGTGGTGCAGGCCTTCCCCGATTTCATGTCGGCGAAGAACAGCCAGGTGCCGCGCGAAGACGCCGGCGCCGACACCTTCGCGATCAACTACGGCATCGGCGGCATCGCGCCGCAGGTGCTGGCCAACCGCATCGGCGTGGGACCGGCAGCCGACTGCCCCGAATGCAAGTTCGAGGAATTCTTCCTGAGCTCCTGGGCCATCGGCGATCCGGCCCTGGTCGTCGACGTGCCGGCCAATGCGCCGTGCACCACGGCGGAGCTGCAGGATCTGACGGTGAAGTTCAACGCCGATCCGCTCACCTTCGAACCGTCCGACCCGTGCAAGCCGCGGCCGGGGCGCAAGGCGACCCGGGCGTACTACCCGGACGATCCGTCCAACGTCTACCACGCCTATCTCGGCGACCACGTGCGTTTCCGCGTGCTGCATTCGGGCGCGGCGGTGCATCACGTCCATCATCACCACGCGCACCAGTGGCTGCGCTCGCCCGAGACCAGCCAGAGCAACTATCTGGATTCGCAGGCCATCGGTCCGGGGTCGTCCTTCACCGCGGAGCTGGTGTTCGGCGGCAGCGGCAACCGCAACCTCACCACCGGCGATTCCATCTTCCATTGCCACTTCTACCCGCACTTCGCGGCCGGGATGTGGGCGCTGTACCGCACGCACGACGTGTTCGAGGCCGGCACCGCACTCGATGTGGACGGCCGTCCGCGCCGTGACGCGCGCGCCCTGCCGGACGGCGAGATTCAGCGCGGCACACCGATTCCCGCCGTGGTGCCGCTGCCGCTGTACGCCATGGCGCCCCTGCCGGCCAAGGTGCGCATCGTCGACGGCCAGGCACGGGTCGAGGGCGAGGGTCATCCGGGCTTTCCGTTCTTCGTGCCGGGCGTGGCCGGACACCGGCCGCCGCATCCGCCACTGGATTTCGCCGTCGACACGAAAACCGGTGAACGGCTCGACGGCGGTCTGCCGCGTCACCTGATCAGCGCCGCCACGATCGCCAACGAACAGCACACGGCGCTGGACTGGTCCAAGGACCTGCACACGATCACCGCCTACGAACTGCCCGAAGACGGCACCGCCGCGGAGAAGCGCGCCATGGCCTTCTTCGGCCGGCCGCAGCACGCCAGCTACACGCCGGAGGCGAAGCCCGCGCCGTTCAAGGTCAACGGATTGCCGCGCGGCCCGCAGCCGGGCGCGCCGTTCGCCGATCCGGCCGTCGTCGACGGCAAGGCCGTCGGCAACGAACTGCGCCGCTACAAAGGCGCCAATCTGCAATTGGATGCGGTGTTCAACAAGGCCGGCTGGCATTACCCGCAGCAGCGCATCCTGTCGCTGTGGGGCGACGTGAAAGATTACGTCGAGGGCCGTCGCCCGCCCGAGCCGCTGTTCTTCCGCGCCCACAACAACGACGTCATCGAGTACTGGCACACCAACCTGGTGCCGGCCTATTTCGAACTCGACGATTTCGAAGTGCGTACGCCCACCGACATCCTCGGCCAGCACATCCATCTCGTGAAATTCGACGTGATGGCCTCCGACGGCGCGGCCAACGGCTTCAACTACGAGGACGGCACGTTCAGTCCCGAGGAAGTGCGCGAACGCATCGAAGGCATCAACAAGACGGGCGGCCTCTGGGATCCGGCGCGGCGCAAACAGCGTCAGCTGCATCCCAAGGCCATCGCCGCGCTGGGCAACGGTCCCGGCGCCGAGAGCCGCGCCTGGGTAGGCGCCCAGGCCACCGTGCAGCGCTGGTGGCTGGATCCGCTGATGCAGCAGCCCGCCGCGGTCGGCGAGAAGGACCGCACCTACATGACCGTGTTCACGCACGATCATTTCGGCCCGTCCACGCATCAGATGATCGGCCTCTACGGCGGCCTGCTGATCGAACCGGCCGGCTCGACCTGGACCTCGCTCGACGGCGAGACCCAGTTCGGCGTACGTGACGACGGCGGCCCGACCAGCTACGCGGCCAACATCCTGTTCAAGTCGCCCGCGAACCAGGGCGACAACTACCGCGAGTTCGCGCTCGAGTGGGGCGATACCCAGCACGCCTACACCGCCGGCAGCCGCCACCGGCCGGACTGCTACCGCTACACCGATCCCGACGGCAAAGTCGTTGAACAACGCCCGCCCGATTTCAACTGCATCCCGCTGGCGCCGAACCAGAGCTACTACGGCTGGGCCGATCCCGCCCACGTGCTCAACTGCCTCAACTGCCCGCCGCAGCCGACCGCACAACTGCCGCAGTCGCTGATTCCCAACCTGCCCGGTTCCGCGCCGTGGCCGCCGCAGCCGCTGCTGGTCACCGACTTCGGCGCCGGCATGATCTCGATGAACTACCGCGGCGAGCCGCTGCCGCTGCGCGTGTTCAAGCCGCTCGTGACCAATCCGGCGGCGGCGCCCGACGCAGCCGACCTGTCCGCCGCGTTCCGCTCGATCGAGCGCCTGGATCCTGCCTTCTCGCGCCAGCCCACCGGCGGCGCGCAGATCAATCCCATGTGCAGCGGCACCGGCTGCTTCACCTTCCCGCGCGATCCGATTTCTGCCGGCATGGGCAAGACCGATCCCTACACGCCGCTGCTGCACGCCTACGAAGGCGACAAGGTGCAGATCCGGCTGCTGGCCGGCGCGCATACCTCGATGCACGATTTCACGATGCACGGCGTGCGCTGGCTGGCCGAGCCCTTCGAGCCCGATTCGGGCTATCGCAGCACGCAGTTCATCATCCTGTCCGAGCACTACGAACTGCTGATGCGCATGCCGCGCCTCGATGCCAAGGGACCGGTCGACTACCTGTACAACCCGGATGCCTCGTACGAGGGCCTGACCAACGGTGCCTGGGGCCTGCTGCGCTCCTGGAACACGACGCAGCGCCAGCCGTTCCTCAAGCCGCTGTATGACGCACCGGCCGCCGCGCACACCGACGTGATGAAGCCGCCGCCCGGCATGACCCGACACGTGGACGTGTCCTGATTGCGGTGTGACGAAGTCGGACTTCGAGATGGTCGAGGTTGGCTGAGACTCGCCAGCGGCAACAGGGTTCAGTGCAGTCGACCTGCCTGTGAAGAACTGGCGATCAATTGCGCCATGATCTCGTCGGCGTCGTCTGCTTGCGGAACCAGCGCGAGATATCGACGGAAATCTTCGCACGCCGCACGGTGGTGACCGAGCTTCAGATAGAGGTTGCCCCGTTCGCGGCATTCGGCGACGTCCAGCGGATCGAGCATGACGATACGATCCGTGCAACGCAGCGCCTTGTCCCACGCTGCATTCTCGACGTAGGCGCGACGCAGGTTGCGCAGCATGCGGGCAACGATGGCGCGGCGGC
>CAMLSI010000126.1 GCA_946482585.1 uncultured Lysobacteraceae bacterium | reverse complement strand
CTGGTAGAAGTAACCGCCGGGCTCGAACGCAGCCGGATCCTGCGGCCATTTCTTGTGCGCGCCGAGGTTGCCCGAGGCGTTGTCGAGCAGGGTGCCGAGCGAGAAGCCCTGGATCAGGATGATGTCGCGGCCCGCGAACGGCTGGCCGTCGTTGAGCAGATACGGGCTGTCGCAGGGAACGACGTTGTTCTTGTAGTAGCAGACCGGCGCTTTCTCGAACGATGGCAGCGACGGCAGGTTGATCGCCGTCTGGTCGACCAGTCCCGGCAACACGTCCTTCTCGAACGCGTCGATCTGGTCGTCGGTAGCCTGGTCCTCGTCGGACTCCGGGTCTTCCGCTTCGGGCGGCAGGGTGCCGCCGATCGACGGCTCGCAGGGCAGGGGATACATCGCCGCCGTCGTCGTATCGAGGGTCGGGTAGAGCGTGGACAGCGTGCCGAGTTCTTCGTCGACGTCGACCGGGCCTTCGACTTCGGTGGCGCCGGGCGGCAGCACGACATTTCCGCGCGGATCGACTTTCGCCGGTTCCGCGCATGGCGCGGGCGCCGCGATGGCAGAGGGCAGCACGGCTGCAAGGCCGAGGCCGACGAGGCAGGCAACGATTCGGGTATGACGCATGGCGCAAAGATCCTCCGGAAGGGTGGCGAGCGTCGCCGGGCACGGCAGGCGCGTCGAACGCTCGTTCGAAATCCTAGGCGGAGGGTGTGGGCAAAGCTGGGAACGAACCGGGAACGAAGCGGGGCGGAATGGCCGTTCCCGTATTCGCGCGCATTGAAACCGAACGGAAATGTTCAGCCGGCCGCGCGCGGCGCCGCCGGCCGGGACGATCGCCCGCGGCGAGACTCAGGGTGTTTGCAGCAGGGCCGCGAGGGCCGCGACGAATTCCGTATCGGCGCTGCCGAGCGTGCGTGTCTGTCGCGCGATGCGGCCCTGCGCGTCGAGCGCCGTCAACACGCTCGCGTGATTGAATTCGCCGTCGACGAGCTGCCGGTACTGGATGCCGAGCGCCGCCGCGAGTTCGCGCACGTGCGCCGCGTCGGTGCGTGCCAGGCGCCAGCGCGCCGGGTCGAGTGAACGGCGGTGCGCCACGGCGGCGAGTGCGGCCACGTCGTCGCGCTCCGGATCGATGCTGACGAGCAGCACGTCGAACCGCGGCCGCAGCGCTGCCGGCAGCGCATGCTCGGTCGCCTTGGCGGTGTCGACGATCAGCGGGCAGACATAGCGGCACGAGGTGTAGAACATCGCGACGAGCTGCGGCCGCCCGCGCAGGTCGCGCAGTGCGAACGGCCGGCCGCTCTGATCGGTCAGCGGAACGTCGAGCTGATACAGCGAGTCGCCGGGCAGTTCCGGCGCGGGATCGGCGCTCGCGATCGCCGCGGCGACAGCCAGCGCAACGGCAACGAGGCGGGTAGCGAACGTTTTCATGGGGAATCCTTCAGGCCGTCCCTGGCGCAACGGAAGCCGAGGCGGCGAGTGGTGTCGGCCGCCTTGAGCGCGCTCAGCATCGCGATGCGCATGAGAACGGCATAGTTGTCGCGGTTCTGCAGGCTTGCCGCGCCGGCACCGCAGAATTCCAGCAGATCGGGGTCACCCTGCTCGCGGTTGTCGCCGCTGACCATGAGTGCCGCATGGTCGTCGACCCATTCCCAGATCAGACCGTGCAGGTCGTGAACGCCCCAGAGGTTCGGTGCGGTACGGCCGACCTCGGGCAGCGTGCCGGTCGCCGGCGACGCATACCAGTCGAGCATCGCGGCGCGCCAGCGCGGATCGCCGCGCGCATCGGCGCGCGTACCATCGGCCGCCGCGGCGAACTCCCATTCATGCCAGGTCGGCAGGCGCGCGCCTTCGCTCGCGCAGTAGGCGCGCGCCGCATACCAGCTCACGCGCGTCACGGGTTCGTTCGCGGCGGCCTGCGCGCCGGGCACGGTCGGTGCCGCCCAGTGCGACAGGTACTCGCCGTCGGCGAACAGCGCCGCGATCGATCCCTTGCGCCAGCGCGGCTGCGCGTTCACGAAGGCGAGAAACTCCGCGTTCGTGACCGGCGTGCTGCGCAGGCGGAACGCGGCGACCGTGGCCGGTGCGGCCTTGCCGTCCGGCGGCAGCACGCTGCTCAGCGTGCCGCCCGGGATCGCGCGGTAGTCCGCACCGTGTGCCGTGGCGGCACAGAGCGCAAGGCCGGCGAGCGTACCGACGCGGCGGCGCATTTCAATGACTCGCTTCGACCGGCTTGCCGCTCGCACGCACTGCGGCGACGTCCCCGGCGGAAACCTGGCCGCCGCCGTTGCCCCAGCTGTTGAGCACATAGGTCAGGATGTTCGCGACACCGTCGTCGTCGAGCTGTGTCATCGGCGGCATGACCGAGTCGTACTCGATGCCGTTGACCGTGACCTTGCCGCTGAGACCGTGCAGCACGGTCGCGACGGCGCGCTTGGGGTCGCCGGCGAGGTAGTCCGATTTCGCGAGCGGCGGAAACACGCCGCGCAGGCCTTCGCCATTGCTCTGGTGGCAGACCGAGCAGGTGCCTTCGAACAGCTGGCGACCGGCCTCGATCTGGTCCTTGCGCGTGAGCGTGCCGCTGGCGGCGGCCTCGCTCGCCGTCGCGACGGCCGCGAGATTCGGGCCCGCGCGGTCGCCGAGGTACACCGAATCGACTTCCTTGCCCGAATAGATCGCCTTCGCTTCGGGGCCTTCGGCCTTGATCATGCCGATCGCACCCTTGTTGAACGCGCGGAAGATCGAATGGTCGACGAGCACGTAGGTGCCCGGCACTTCCATGTGGAAGTCGGCGATCATCGAACCGCCGGCGGGAATCAGCGTGGTCTGTACGTTCTCCTGGAAACGCGTGCCGCCTTCGAACCAGAGCTTGTCGAAGATCTCGCCGATCACGTGGAAACTCGAGACCAGATTCGGCCCGCCGTTGCCGACGTAGAGCCGCACGGTTTCCCCGGTCTTGACCTTCATCGCCTTGTCGCCGACGAGCGCGCCTTCGGCGCCGTTGAACAGCACGTAGGTCGGGTTCTCGTCGATCGCCTTTTCCATGTCGAACGGCGCCACGCCTTTTTCGCGGTACTTGGTCGTCGTATAGAAATCACCCTGCATCACGTAGAACTCGTGATCGACCGGCGGCATGCCTTCGGGCGGTTCGACCAGGATCAGTCCGTACATGCCGTTGGCGACGTGCATGCCGACCGGCGCGGTCGCGCAGTGGTACACGTAGAGTCCGCGGTTGAGCGCCTTGAACGTGAATTGGGATTCATGGCCGGGCGCGGTGAAGCTCGATGCCGCGCCGCCGCCGGGACCGGTCACGCCATGGAGGTCGATGTTGTGCGGCATCTTGCTGTCGGGTGCGTTCTTCAGATGGAACTCGACCGTGTCGCCCTGGCGCACGCGGATGAAGCTCCCGGGCACGGTGCCGCCGAAGGTCCAGAACGTGTACTTCACGCCTTCGGAAATTTCTTTTTCGACTTCGCGCACTTCGAGATCGACGATGACCTTGGCCGGTGCCGTGCGGTTCGTCGGCGGCGGCACCTCAGGTGGACTCGTGAGCACCGCATGGACCGGAGCGCCTTGCGGCGGACCGAAATCGCCCTTGGCGGAACCGCCAGTCTCGGCGATGGTCGAGCCGGCGACGGTGCGCGTATCGCAACCGGAAAGACCGGCGAGCGCGCCGGCGAGAGCCAAGACAAGCAGCAGACGTTTCATCGCAAACCCCCAGATGGACCAGCCTGCGATCAATCTAGGCGTGCCTTCCCGGTGGCGCACTGATCTGGATCAACTGCACGCGCTTTCGCGGCGCGTTTCAGCCCGGCCAGTACGCGAGGAAACCGAGCGGATGATGCGCGCGCGCAATCGTCACGACGAACGCGTAGACCGCGAGCGCGGCGGCGAACGCGATACGCCGCGTGCGCAGCGCGCGTCCGCGGCGCAAGGCAATGCTGCCGAGCCCGATGTAGAGCACGACCAGCGCGATCTTGACCGTGAGCCAGCCCGAGGCCAGCGGATACACGTGCAGCATCGTCACGAGCATCAGCGCCGCCGTCAGCAGGGTCGTGTCGATCAGGTAGGACAGATGGCGCAGCGCCGCCGCGTTCGCGAGCGGCGAGCCGGCTAGCATCAATCCGCCGCGCAGCGCGAACAGGGCGCCGGACAGCACCGCGCAGACGATGTGGACGGTCTTGATCTGCGGATAGAACTCGATCATCGATCGTTTCCCGCACGACTCATCCGGGCGCTCCGTCGGCGCGCGGTGTCGCATAGATCCGCAACGAACGCAGCACCCACGGCAGGAATGCGACGAGCCAGGCGCAGGCCACGAGCGCGAGCCAGAAACCCTGGTCGACACGCCGTTCGGCGACGAGCCGCAGCACCGTGACGCACTGCACCCCGATGAAGCACAGCCACGGAATCGCGCCCATCTCCAGCGGTCGCCCGGAATGCCCCTGCGTCACGCGCGTGACCATGGCCACGAGCATGGAGCCGAAGTATCCCACGGTCAGCGCATGCACCGGCGCGCGGCCGAGCGTCATATTTCCCGTCGTGAACAAAGTCAGACTTTGCAGGGCGTACAGCGCGAACGCGACCGGCAGCCAGAGCAGCGCGAGATGCAGCACGAGCAGCAGACCCGAGCGCCGCGCCTTCCAGGGTTGCCAGGCGATCGCGTGCGCGGCGAAATACAGCATGAGGGGCGCGTCGACGATCCAGAGCCAGCGCGGCGCGGGCAGGAGTTCGAGGACCAGGTGCGCGAGCGAGAGCAGCCACAGCACCGGCAGGCTCGCACGCGGCCGGATCAGGCGATAGCCCGGCACGAGATTGGCCGAGAAGAACGGCACCATGCGATGGCAGACGCTGAAATAGATCGGCAGCAGCAGGCCGAACGTGCCGAGCTTGATCGCGGCCGGCAGCAGCGACCAGTGCGCGGTCGCGAACGCGAACGCGAAGACCGCAAGCCCGAGCGCTCCGCAGGCGAGTGCCGCATAGCACGATACCGCGTGCGGATCGAAGCGGCGCGCGGCCCGCATGACGCGGCCGAGCACGACGAGCCCGACGATCCAGCCGGCCGTGAGCAGCGCGATTCCGACGGCGAATGCGATCGGCGAACCGAGCAACCCGGCATGGGCGACGAGATAGCCGCCGAACACGCCGCCGAACACCGGCACGTAGTGGCGCCGCGTCAGCGCCGGCTGCGAGAGCCAGCGTGGAAACACCGTGAGCAGGAAGCCGAACAGGAAAGGCCCGAGCATGCCGTACTGCACCAGGAGCGCATGCGCCCAGCCCGGCGGCAGCGGCGGCGTGGGCAGGGGCCGGCCGTAGCGCGCGCCAAGCAGGGTCAGCGCCCACCAGAGCATCGACACGATGACCGCGCTCGCACCGGCAGCGAACAGCAGCCGGTGCGGCGCCGCGCTGAGGAGACGCGGCAGCTCGGCGAAGGCGCCGCCGCGCACGGACGCAGTGGGCGACTCAGGCATGCCCGGTCGCTCCTTCGATGTCGGCCGCCTGCTCGCGCGGCGCGATCCAGAGGCGCAGCACGAACCAGGCGAACAACAGCGCGCCCGCAGCGAAGATGCAGTCGCCGGGCACGCGCAGCCAGACCAGCAGATGGATCACGGGACGGCCCATGAATTCGGCCGAACGCGCGAACCAGTAGCCGTGATCGAGCGCGGCGTTCAACTGCAGCAGGCCGAGCGGCAGCAGAGTCAGCAGCGCCATCAGCGCCAGTCCGAGGTTGAATGCCCAGAACGCGCGGCCGAGCAGCGCATCGTTCCAGCAGGCGCGCGGGCGCAGGCCGCGCAGGCAGAACAGCATCAGGCCGATGCCGAGCATGCCGTAGACGCCGAACAGCGCCGTGTGTCCGTGCAGCGGCGTCAGATTCAATCCCTGCATGTAGTACAGCGCGAGCGGCGTATTGATGAGAAAGCCGAACAGCCCTGCGCCGACGATGTTCCAGAACGACACCGCGAGAAAGAAACGGATCGGCCAGCGATAGCGCTGCATCCACGGCGTCGCGCGGCCGTGCGACCAGGTTTCGTAGGCCTCGAGCCCGATCAGCGCGAGCGGCACGACCTCGAGCGCGGAGAACGAGGCGCCGAGCGCGATCACTGCGGTGGTCGTGCCCGCGAAGTACAGATGATGGAAGGTGCCGAGCACGCCGCCGGCCATGAACACGATGGTCGCGAACAGCACGTTCACGGTCGCGCTGCGCGCACGCACGAGGCCGAGCTTGACGAACAGGAAGCTGATCACCGCGACCGCGAACACCTCGAAGAACCCTTCGACCCAGAGATGCACCACCCACCAGCGCCAATACTCGACGAGCGCGATATGCGTGTGTTCGCCCCACATCAGGCCGGCGCCGTAGAACAGGCCGATCGCGACGGTCGACAGGAACAGCAGCCCGACGATGGACGCCATGTCGTCGCGGCGGCGCAGCGCCGGCCAGAGCGCACGGCCGACCAGCGTGAGCCAGAGCAGCAGGCCGACGAACAGGAACAGCTGCCAGAAGCGGCCGAGGTCGACGTATTCCCAGCCCTGATGGCCGAACCAGAAGTTGTGCGCGAGCCCGAGTTTTTGCATCACGGCGAACCACTGGCCCGCGAACGCGCCGACGACGATGACGAGCAGGCAGCCGAACAGCACGTTGACGCCGAGGCGCTGGAAGCGGGGCTCGTGTCCCGAGATCGCCGGTCCGATGTAGAGCCCGGTGCCGAGCCACGCGGTCGCGATCCAGAGCACCGCCAGCTCGGTGTGCCAGCTGCGCGTGAGCGAGTAGGGCAGCACTTGCGAAATCTCGACACCGTAGAACTGTTGCCCTTCCACCTGGTAGTGCGCGGTCAGCGCGCCGAGCAGGATCTGCACGAGGAACAGCGCGATCACGACCCAGAAGTATTTCGCGGTCGCGCGCATCGACGGCGTGATCGCGAGCTGCGCGAGCGGATCGCTCGCCGGCGGCGTCAACGGCGCTTCCCTGCCGTGCCGCACGGCGTGATGCCAGGCGAGCAGCGCGATGCCCGCGATCATGAACAGCACGCTGAAGACGCTCCAGACGAAGGCGCTGGAAGTCGGTGTGTTGCCGACGTCGGGGTCGTAGGGCCAGTTGCTGGTGTAGCTGACGTCGGTGCCGGGCCGTGTGGTCACTGCGGCCCAGGCCGTCCAGAAGAAGAACGCCGCGACCTGGCGCCGGTGCGCCGGATCGGGCACGGTGTCGTTGCGCATCGCGTAGGCTTCGCGCAACTCGCGCGTGGCCGCGTCGTTGCCGAACAGGCTCTCGTAATGCGCGGCGACCTCGGCCATCGCGGCAGCGCGGTCCGCGCTTACCGTGACCGTATCGGATGCCGCATCGTATCCATTGCGGCGTAGTTCACTGCGCAGTCCCGCGCGCAATGCGGCCTGTGCCGGTGCGTCGAGTGCGGCGAACGCGGCGCGGTGTTCGCGCTGCGCCCGGCGCTCGAGCAGGGCCTGGGCTTCGCGATGCAGCCAGTCGGCGCTCCAGTCCGGCGCGACGAGCGCGCCGTGGCCCCAGATCGAGCCGAGCTGCTGGCCGCCTATCGACTGCCAGACCTGGCGGCCGGCGTCGATGTCTTCGCGCGTATGGAGCACGGTGCCGTCGTCGGCGACGATCTTTGCCGGAATCGGCGGCGCGGCATGGTAGATCTCTCGGCCCTGCCAGAGCAGCACCGAAAACGTCGCGGCGAGCAGCAGCCCCAGCGCGAGCCACAATCGCCGTGCCGAGGTAGTGGAAGACTCCGTCATGGAAGACTCCGTCGTGGATTCCGGGCCAGCATGCGGCGGGTCCGGCGGCGGCGCCTTGATCCAGATCAGTCGGAATGGCGATGCTGCAGCACGCAGCGCGCGCTGTGGCGCAATGCCACAGGATCGAGCACTTCCACGTCGCGTCCCTCGATGCGCAGCAGGCCGCGTTCCTGCAGCCGGCCGAGCACGCGGCTCACGGTTTCGGCGGCGAGGCGCAGGTAGTTCGCGATGTCCGAGCGCGGCATGGACAGATGCAGGCGGCGCGCCGAATAGCCGCGCGCGGCGTAGCGGTCGGCGAGATCGATCAGGAACGCGGCGAGGCGCTCTTCCGCGGTGTAGTCGCCCGACAGCAACGAGGCAGTGCCGATGTCCTTGCTCAGGAGCCGGAACAATTGCTCCTGCAGGTGCGGCAGGCGCGTCGCCAGCGTCGCCATGGCCGGAAACGAGAAGCGGCACAGGGCCGCGGTGTCCAGCGTGACCGCGTTGCAGGGATAGCGCGCCGGATAGATCGCATTGAGGCCGACGAGTTCGCCCGGCAGATAGAAGCCGGTGACCTGTTCGCGCCCGCGCTCGTCGACCACGTAGGTCTTGATCATGCCGGCGCGCACCGAATAGATCGCACCGAAAGCATCGTTGATGCGGAACAGGTGATGGCCGCCGCGGAACGGGCCGACGTGCTCGACGAGGCAATGCAGCTCGTGCAGCGCGGCCTTGTCGTAGCCGTTCGGCAGGCAGACGCGGCCGAAGCTGCAGTTGGTGCAGAACCGGCGCGCGTCGCCGTCGTCGGCGAGCGACGCTTCGGCCGTGGTCGAAAGGCTCGCGGTCTCGGCCCGGGACATGCCGACTCCTCAGATCACGCGTGAATGACGCAGGAGAGTGGCCTGGGGCCGGCGATGATACGCATCGAAAACGCGGGCGATCGCGCGCAGCAGGAAGCGGCCGCGCGGCGTCACGGTCACGCGCCCGGCGTCGAGCTGCACGAGTCCGTCGCGCTCGAGTCCGGCGAGCTCGTCGAACTCACGGGCGAAGTAGGCGTTCGTGTCGATGCCGTGGCGGCGGCCGAAGGCGCCGCCGTCGAGTGTGCCGTGACACATGAGCTGCAGGATCGCGTCGCCGCGGATGCGATCGTCCTCGCCGAGCAGCAGTCCGCGGGCAACCGGCAGATGCCCGCGATCGAGCGCGGCGTAATACGCCGGCAACTCGCGCAGGTGCTGGCTGTAACTCGTGCCGATCTTGCTGATCGCGCTGACGCCGAGGCCGACCAGGTCGCAGTCGCCATGCGTCGAATAACCCTGGAAGTTGCGCTGCAGCGTGCCGTCGTCCTGCGCGCGGACCAGCTCGTCGCCCGGCAGCGCGAAATGATCCATGCCGATGTAGCGATAACCCGCGTTGCAGAGCCGTTCGACGCACAGCGCGAGCAGCGCCAGGCGCGTCGCCGCATCCGGCAGCTTCGCCGCGTCGATGCGGCGCTGCGCGCGGAAGATGTCGGGCAGATGCGCGTAGCCGTAGGTCGCGACGCGGTCCGGCCGCAGCGCGATGACGTCGTCCAGCGTGCGCGCGAAACCGGCTGGCGTCTGTGCGGGCAGGCCATAGATGAGATCGACGCTCAGCGAACGGAATCCGGCGGTGCGTGCGGCCTCAAGTACGGCCGCGGTCTGCGCGATCGACTGAATGCGGTTGACTGCCTGCTGCACGGCCGGATCGAAATCCTGTATGCCGACGCTGAGCCGGTTGAAGCCGAGGTCGCCGAGTCCGGCCACGTAGTCGGCGTCGGCGTGACGCGGGTCGAGCTCGATGCCGAACTCGCGCGTGTCGCTGCGCTCCAGCGCGAAATGCCGATGCAGGGAGTCGCAGAGATCGCCCATCTGGCGCAGGTCGAGAAAGTTCGGCGTGCCGCCGCCCAGATGCAGCTGCACCGCCTTGCGATCGCGGTCGAACAGCGGCGCGGTCAGTTCGATCTCGCGGAACAGGCGTTCGAGATAGACCTCGGCCTTGCCGTGTTCGCGCGTGATCACGCGCGTGCAGCCACAGTAGAAGCAGGGACTCTCGCAGAACGGCACGTGCACGTAGAGCGACAGCGGGCGCGGGATCGGATCGTCGTTCGAACTGCGCGCGCAGGCCATGAACTCGGCCTCGCCGAAACTCGTCGCGAACTGCGGTGCGGTCGGGTAAGAGGTATAGCGGGGCCCGGGCTGGTCGTAGCGGGCGACCAGCGCGGCGTCGAACTCGGCAAGGGGCGGAGGCATCGTCATGCCGTCACGCTAGTGCCGCGTCACGACCGCCGCCTTGATCTCGGTCAAGTACAGGCTTGCCTGCCGGCAAGTGCCGGAACAAGAAAAAAACGCCGACACAAGCGCAATCCGGCGCGGCGGCCTATCAGGCTGCCCGCCCGTGCGCGCGTATATCGCCAGACTGCCCGCAAAACCGAGAATTCGTTATCAATTGACGCATTCCGTGCACTAGACTCCGGCGCGTGCGTGCACGCGGCCAGCGCGATCCGCATGCCGCCCGCAACACGAACCAGGCAATAGGGGAAATTCATGCATCGCACCATTCGCTGCTCCGCGAATCGGGTCGTGCCGTCCGTGCTACGGCGCACGATGGTCCGTCCGCTCGCGGCGCTGTTCGCCGTAGCCGCAGCGTCCGCGCTGCAGGCGCAGACGTTAGTGCCGAATCCGCAGCTCGATACGCAGATCGCGCCGTTCCAGACCTTCCTGTCCGCGGCGCCCGATCCGGTCGCGACCGGTGCCGCGCCGACCTGGCAATCGCCGCCCGACGTCAATGCGAGCCCGACCTCCGGTTCGGCACTCGTGCACCTGACGCCTTCGGCGACGCATGCGAAGTCGGGCATCTCGCAGTGCTTCGACTTCTCCGCGCCGACCAGCGTGAACTTCGTCAACTACAGCGTCGCGTTCTGGGCGGCGAATGCCGCCGCGCTCGACGGCGCGGTCAGTGCGACGGCCGAGATCCGGCTGTATTCCGGTACCGGCTGCAGCGGTTTCCTGAGCGGCGGCACGCAGGCGCAGACCCTGATCGCTCCCGCAGTGCCGGCGGCGACGTGGTACCGCATCACCGACAACAACTTCGTGCCGAACGGCGCGCCGGTCATGGCAGCGAGCGCGGAAATACGCGGCTACCTGCGCCAGACCGGCGCGACGCCGACCCAATCCGACTACGCGGTCAATTTCGACCACTTCGTGCTGGTGCTCAACAGCACGACGCCGGTCGAACTGATCCGTTTCGGCATCGACTAAGGGGACGCGCCGTGAAACCTTTCTTCTTGCGTTGCGCGACACTCGCGCTGTTTGCGGTCGCCGCGTTCGACGCTGCCGCCGCCCCGTGCCCGACGACGAGCGTGACGCCGTCGAACGCGCTACCGTCCGCCACGGTCGGCGCGGCGTTCTCGCACTCGTTCACTGCGGGCAACATCAACGGCGGACCGTTCACGTTTGCCGTCACGAGCGGCCTGCCGGCCGGCAGCGGCCTCGGCTTCACTTCGACCGGCGCCACGACGGCGGATCTCACCGGTTCCCCGACGCAGGTCGGCAACTACCTCGTCACCGTGACCGCGACCGACGGCGCCGGCTGCAGCGGTGGACGCACCTATCCGCTGAACGTGGGCCAGGGCGCACAGACGATCAGCTATACCTCCTCAGCGCCGTCCAACGCGCAGATCGGCGGCGCGGCCTACACGGTCAGCGCGACCGCGACCTCGGGCCTGCCGGTCAGCTTTGCGATCGACGCGGCCGCGAGCGGCATCTGCGCGATCGCGGGCAGCAGCGTCACGTTCACCGCAGCCGGCACCTGTGTCATCAATGCGAACCAGGCCGGCAATGCGAACTACGCCGCGGCGCCGCAGGTGCAGCAGTCGTTCGCGGTCGGCCTCGCGAGCCAGACGATCT
>CAMLSI010000125.1 GCA_946482585.1 uncultured Lysobacteraceae bacterium | reverse complement strand
ACCGGCAAGGCGCTGCGTCAGGCAGTCGCCGGCGGCATACGCATCGCCTTCGGTACCGACGCCGGCGTGAGCCTGCACGGCCGCAATGCCGACGAGTTCGAACTGCTCGTCGAGTTCGGCCTGACGCCCGCGCAAGCCCTGCGCGCCGCCACGCTCGACGCGGCCGAGCTGCTCGGCGTCGACAAGGATCTCGGCAGCATCGAACCCGGCAAGCGCGCCGATCTCGTCGCCGTCTCCGGCGATCCGGTCGCCGACGTGCGCGTGCTGAAGAAAGTGGCCTGGGTCATCAAGGACGGCCGCATCGAGAAATCGCCGGCATTGCCGTAGATGACACGATTTCGCGCCCCGCCGGGGTGAAGCGCCCGGGCGTGCCACATTGTAAATTTCTGTACATTTACCGGGTCCGGGCGATGTCCCGCCGGGGCATCGACGTCGCGACTGCGGCATCCGCTGCAGCGGCACGGAGTGCGCGCGACGCGCGATGCGACCGCCGAAGATACTCGAAAACGCGGCGATTTCGCGGTTGCAGTGCAGCAAGCACGCGTATCGCTGCGTACGCTGCGCGTGTCTGCGCAAATATTGCGTAGAAACCGCTTAATTCTTGCGGTGCTGATGCAGTAAAGTGTCGCCGCCGACACTGGCCGCCCGCCGATGACCGCGCGGGCGAAACTCTCTGTCACCGAGAACCCAAGCCCATGGCCAAGAAAGCAGCAACCAGCAAGACCAAGAGCGCCGCCAAGCCGGCGGCAGCGCCGAAGCCGATCAAGGATTCGTTCACGAAGTCCGAACTCGCCCGTCATCTCGCCGAACAGGCCGGCGTGGAACCGAAAGCCGCCAAGGCCGTCCTCGCCGCGCTCGAAGCGACGATCCTCGGCTCGATCCACAAGAAGGGCGCCGGCGTATTCACGCTCCCGGGCCTGCTCAAGGTGACGGCGCAGGCCGTGGCCGCGAAGAAGAAGCGCTTCGGCAAGGATCCGTTCAGCGGTGAAGAGCGCTGGTTCCCGGCCAAGCCGGCGACCGTGCGCATCAAGGCGCGCGCGCTCAAGAAGCTCAAGGACGCCGCACTGTAATCCGCCGTACCGCGGCTAACGCCGCGTTGGAGCTACGCAACCGGGCGCATGTCGCCCGGTTGTCGTTTCCGGGGCGGCAAAACGCCGATCGGCGGCAACATCGGCACGGCGATGACGACGCGTCGTCTAGTCACGCAACAGGAAATACGGCACCGCACACAGGGCGACCAGCGCGGCGATCACGATCAGCGCCGACACGACGCGCACCGGTTCGCGCCGCAGTTGCTGCCAGAAGCCCGGCGCCCTGCCCTCGGCACGCGCCTGCGCATACGCGAGGCGTGCCGCATCGCGACGTCGCGCCTGATACTGCGCGAGCAGCGCGAGCGCGTCTTCGGCACGCGCCTCGTCCGCGAGCCAGATCGCACCGGCGGAGATGCCGAAGCGGCTCGGCGGCGTTTCGAAAAATCCGATCGAGTTCGCCTGCAGCAGCTGACGAACTTCCTCGGCCTCGTCGTCGGGCGTCTGGCGCAGGTTCAATAGCAACGTGGACATCGGAGAAGGATAGCGCAGGAACGGACGACCCGGTCCGCCCCCCATCCGCACGCCGGCATTTCGATCGGCGCGGCCTGATCTTCGTTACGACCCGCGGATCGCGCCGCGCGCCGCGCAAGTTGCGCCTCGTTTGCCGCAAATGCGTCGTTCTCGCATCGCCGCCGCAGCGGAATCGCGCGGCCCGTCGCGCTCGCAGCGTCTTGCTCGATCGTGCCAAGAACTGCAGCGCGGCGAATGACTTGAGCGGCGAAGTTAAAGAATGAATGGAACGAGCGCGACGGCACGCCGGCATGTCGCGGCGTCGTTTCCGTCGGCGTCTGAATGAGTTCGACTTGCTCGCGGCGCGCCGGCCGCTATCCTTCGGCACGGGGAACCCTGAGCCAGCCGGTCGCGTCGCACCCCGACGCCGATCCCGCCGGCTCTCCGCACGAATCAGCCGTTGTCGTCTCGCCCTGGAGGCGGCAGGACTGCGCGTGTACGTCAAGGCCGACACCGGCGCCCGTATTGCAGCATGGCGATCCTCAGGCTCGCGCCCGCTGCAGTTCGCCAGCGCTGTACCGGCGGAGCCCGGCACCGTGAAACTTTTTTCCAATTTAGCTTTTTTTGTTGCGGCCACGATGAGCGCGCAGGCCGATGCCGCGCCCTACACGATCGCCGCCGCTTCCGTCGACGCGGATGCCGTCGTGCTGGCCGCGCCGGACGGACGGCTGCAGCGCCTGCGCCGCGGCGACTCCGTACCGCAGAGCGCGTGGCGCGTCGAGGGCATTCGCGGCGACCGCGTGACGTTCGCGCGCACGCTGCCGGGCAGCGGCGCGGGGCTCGCGCTCAGCGCCGCGCGCGGCGAGACGATCGATTTCGCCGCACTCGACCAGCGCCAGGCCCGCGCCGCCGAGCCGGCGCCGGTCGTGGAGAGCCACGTCATCGTGAACCCGGCGCACACGCGCTGAACGCCACGCACTCGCAGGGATGCCGTCGATGAACTTCATCCGCACTCGCGCGCTGTCGCTGGCCGCGCTGGCCGCGCTCGCGCTGTCGCCCGCCGCTCGCGCGGCCGCACCGACCCTCGCGCTCGACGACTGCGTGCGCATTCCCGACATCGCCGCCGCGCAGGCGAAAGCCGGCAGCGCGACAGTCGGCGGCAGCGTCGACATCGGCAATCTCACCGTGATCGAGCTCGACGGCGACTACGGCCGCGACCTCGACGCGCCGCGCATGGCGGTCGCGCGGCGGTTCTACGAGACGCATGCGGATCGCTACGATTTCCTCGTCACGTTCACGACCTTCGAATTCGAGACCGGCACGGCGCTCGCGTTCTATTCCACGCTGCGCAACGACGTGCGCGGCATCGGCTCGCCGCTGATCGACCTCGGCCAGCACTACGGCAGCGCCGCGCGCCTGCAGGGCTACGTCGACATGGCCGCGACGAGCCGCTACGCGTACGCACCCGGCGACGCACGCTATCGCGACGTACTCACGACACTCGCGCACGAAATCATGCATCGCTGGGGCGCCCGCGTGTCCTACCGCACGGACGCCGGCGAGATCAGTCGCGCGCTGATCGGCGAGCGCGGTTCGCACTGGAGCTATTTCCTCGATACCGACGCATCGCTGATGTACGGCGCGGACTGGAATCGCCGCGCCGACGGCCGCTACGAGAGCGTCTCGATCCGCCAGCGTTTCAGCCCGCTCGACCTCTACGTGGCCGGTTTCGCCGCGGCGTCCGAAGTGCCGGCCATGAGCCTGATCAGCGGCGGCGACGGCAACGCGGTCGACCTGCCGCGGCTCGGCGCGATCAGCGGCGGAACGACGGAAACCGTCAGCATCGGGCAGATCGTCGCCGCCGAAGGTCCGCGCATTCCCGACGCGGCGCAGGCGCCCAAGGATTTCCGCGCCGCGCTGATCCTGCTCAAGCGCCCCGGCGAAACCGTGCCGCCGGCGACCCTGGCCGCGCTGGAAGGCGTGCGCGTGCGCCTGCAGCAGTATTTCAACCAGGCCACTGACGGTCGCGCGTCGCTACGGCTCTACAACGAACCGGCGGCCGCTTCGCCGCAATGGCCGACGATTCTCACGGGCAGCGCCGCCGCGGCCACGCCGCCCGGCATCGCCGCGGCAGTCGACTGGATCGAGCAGCGGCAGTTGCCCGACGGTCACTGGCAGGACCGCGCCGCGACCGCCGTGCGCGACACCGCGGCCGTCGTGCAATTGCTGACTCAGGCCGATGCGGACTGGCCCGGACTCGCGCGGGCGCACGACTGGCTCGCGGCGCAGACGCCGGCCAATCGCGACCAGCAAGGCTGGCAGCTCGCCGCTTCGGCGTCGACGGCGAGCACCTCGCTGCTCGCGGCACAAAGCGGCAACGGCGGCTGGAGCCTCGCGGCGGGCCTCGAGGACAGCACGCTCGATACGGCCCACGTCGCCGACGCGCTCGCGCGCCGCGACGCCGACGGCGCTGCCGTGCGCCTCGCGCTTGCCCGGCTCGGCCACCGGCAGAACACCGACGGCAGCTTCGCGCTCGCCGACCAGGGACGCGGCCGCCTGCTGCCGACGCTGCGTGCGGCACGCGCATTCGGCACGTCGGCGCAGCCGGCGCATCAGGTGATCCGCGATGCGGCGACGCAGTGGCTCGCGAGCCGCCAGCGTGCCGACGGCAGCTTCGCCGATGTCGGTACGCCGCTCGGCGACAGTTCGCTCGCCGACACGATCGAGCTCTACGGCCTCGTCGGCCGGCTGCCCTTTCCCGCGACCGCGGCCGGCTACGCGCGCGACTTCGTGATCGCGGCTCAGCGCAGCGCCGGCGACTGGCAGGGCAGCGTCTATCTGACCGCTAGCGCGGCGCTCGCGCAGCTCTACGACAACAAGGCCAATCTTGCCGCCGCGGGCGCAGCGACCGTACTGCCGACCGACGCGACCGACGGCGATCTGCTGACCGTACAGATGCGCGTCGCGAATACCGGTGCGCTGGCCAGCCCCGCCAGCGTCGCACGCTGGTATGACGGCGATCCGGCACACGGCGGCGTCGCGATCGGCGCCGACCAATCCGTGCCGCCGCTCAGCGCGGGCGCGACGGCGCTGGTGCAGCAGACCTGGGACAGTTCCGGTCATGCCGGCACGCGCACGCTCTGGCTGCTGCTCGACACGACCGACGCCGTCGCCGAACAAAACGAAAGCGACAACCGCATCGCGATTCCGGTGACCGTGGCCGCAGCGCCGTCGCAGGTCGACATCGCGCTCGACGCCGCGCGCTTCACCTTGACGCCGCCGGCGCTCGCGAGCCTGCCCGCGACGATCACGCTGAACGGCGACGTGCGCAATGCCGGCGGCACGGCGGTGAACGCGGCGCGGCTCGTGCTCTACGACGACGCCGATCCGCCGCGCACGCTCGCCGCGACCGCGATCGATCTGCCCGCACGCGGCAGCGCGCCGCTGCAGCTCTCCTTCACCGCGACCACGGCGGCGACCCTGCGCCTGCGGCTCGTCGCCGATCCGGACGGCGCCGTCGCCGAGGCGCGCGAGAACAACAACGACGCGCGTCTCGTGCTGCCGTTCGGCCCCAGCCTCGATCTCGACGTGGTCGACAGCGATCTCGCGCTGCTCGATGCGACGGCGACACAGGGCCGCGACGTCGGCTTTCGCGTGCGCGTGCGCAATCGCGGCACCCTGACTGCCAACGAGGCCGCGCTGCGGATCACGCTGCAGCAGGGCGCGAGCGAGGAATCGCTGTTCGACGGCCGCATCACGATCGATCCGGGCCAGACGATCGAGCGGCGCCTGTACTGGCGTGCGCGCGAAGCCGGCGCGGCGAACCTGCGCGTCGCGCTCGACGCGGCCGGCGAGCTCGCCGAGCTCGACGAGACCAACAACACCGCGCAACTGCCCTTCACGATCGCGGCCGGCAGCGGCAGCGATCTGGCCGTCGTCGCCGACAGCCTGCAGTTCGCGCCGTCGCCGGCGCTGCAGGGGCAGCCGCTGCAACTGACTCTCCGCCTGCGCAATCTCGGCGCGGAAGCGAGCACCGCGTCCACGCTCGCGCTGTTCGCGAGCGATCCGCGCAGCGGCGGCGCCCGGATCGCGCAGACCACGATCGCAGGGCTGGCGGCGCAGGCGGAAACGACCGCCGTCGTGCACGTCGCCGATCTCGGCCTGGCGGGCGACACGCCGGTCTTCGTCGCCGCCGACGCCGATCAGCAGGTCGCAGAATCCGACGAAAGCAACAATATCTCACTGTATACACTCGACGTGCTGCCCTTCGCCGACGTCGCCGTCGCCAGCGCGGCGATGACGCTGGTGCCGAGCCAGCCCGCTCCCGGCGCGCCGCAGCAGGTCCAGGCGGTCGTGCGCAATCTCGGTGCCCAGTCGGCCCGGAACGTGGCCGTGCGCCTGTTCGAAGGCAGCGCCGACACCGGCATCGCGATCGGCAGCGACCAGGTCATCGCCGAACTCGCCGCCGGCGCGGAAACCACGCTGAGCTGGAGCTGGACCTTCGGACTGCAGCCCGGCGCGCGCCAGCTCACCCTGATCGCCGACGCTACGGCCGCCGTGCGCGAGAACCAGGAAGGCAACAACCTCGCGATACTGCCGCTGCTGCTGCAGGACGCGGGCTTCTATGCGAGCGAGCGGTACATCTCGCCCAACGGCGACGGCGTGCGCGATGCAACCGCACTGTTCTTCGCGCGCAGCGGCGCCGGGCGCGTCGATGTCCTCATCCGCCATCGCACCGGCCGCATCGTGCGCCGCTACGACGATGTCGTCGCCGCAGACGCGGGCAGCGGCCAGTTGATCTGGGACGGCCGCGACCTGCGCGACCGCGTGGTCGCCGACGGCGTCTACGTCGCCGAATTGCTGACCGCGGGCCGTGTCGCCGCCGAACTCGCGATCGTCGTCGACACGGATCGGACCAGTCTGGTTTCCGCCATCGGCACGCCGCTGCTCGCCGATACGCCGCTGCCGCCGGAGCGCCCCTGGTTCGCGCCGCCGGCCACAGCCGCGACACGTGAGACGCTGTTCGCGCGCGCGCGCTCGGCCGATCCGCTCGACGAACTCGAAGGCTTCTATCGCACGAACACGATCATGGCGGAACTCACGGCCGTCGTTTCCTCGCGCTGGCTGCACAACTATCTGGGCACGGCCGAAGGCGAACTCGACACGATAGCCGCCCCGCAGTTCTCGCCGGACGGACGCAGAGTCGCGTTCTACATCCGCCACGGCCGCGAACGCGCGCTCGCGTTCGCGGCGACCGAGCAGAGCGACCAGGTCATCGTGCTGGACGCCGCTGCCGTGCCCGACACGCAGGCTCATCGCCGCCAGCAGCCGCGCTTCCTCGACGCGAATCGCGTGCTCGCGGGCGCATTCCCGCAGCTCTACGTCTACGACCTGCAGACACGCACGAAGACGCCGCTGCGCGCGCTGCCCGACGACAGCGCCGAGCTGCGCGTCTACGCGCACGGCTTCTACGTCTGGCGCACGCCGATGAGCGAGGAGACGCCGCCGGCCTACTACGTGCCGCAGGACGCGCAGCGCGCGATCGTGACGTTGCCGAGCGCGCAGGACGGCGGGCTGCTGAGCTTCCGCATCAACGGCGACGGCACGCGCGCGGTGATCCGGCGCTACACGGCGGCGCAGGAATCGCTGCACCTGTTCCGCGTCGAGACCGGCGCCGAAACGCCGTTGCGTCAGCGCATACCCGAGCCGCTGGCGTTCCCGGCCCTGAGCGAACCGGGCCACCTGCCGACCTTGCAGGCGCAGTGGCTGACCGCCGACGACAGCCTGCTTCTCATCGACGCGACGGCGCGCCGCGTGCAGATCCTCACTCGCGACGGCGCCGTGCGCGCGAGCGCGCAGCTGCCGCCCGCCGATGCGACGCTCGATCTCGGTCCCGACCCCGCGCGCTTCGACGGCGGCCATCGCCGCGCCGACGCGCTCTACGACGGCGAAGGCTGCGACAGCGCACGCACGAACTGCGGCGGCGCGCTCTGGCTGTCCGGCGACCGCCGCGGGCAATGGTTCGACCCGGCTACGCGCACCGCCGTCGTGCTGCTCGCGAGCGAACACATCGGCCCGGTCGCCTGCGAAGTGGGCCGCTGCTTCGGCCATGCGCCGGCGACGCTCGAAGCCTTCGCGATCGATGTCGACGACGGCCGTCACGAACGCATCGCGGCGGTGCAGAACGCGACGCAATTGCCGGCCGACCTGCAGCCGCGGCTGCGCCTCGTCGACGGCGGAACCTTCGCCACAGACGGGCGATACGGCAACGCGGGCAGCCTGTCGAATCAGCCCTGGCGCTATCGCGAAGCGGTGGAAACGCACGCGGCGCCGTTCGGCGGCGACGACGCGAGCCTGATCGTCACGGACGGCACAGCGCGACCGCGCGCGGTGACCGCGCTGACCAACCTGTCGGCGCAGCTCTGGGCCGAGCCGAGCGATCGCGCCGTGCGCCTGTCGGGCGTCGCGTCCGATCTCAACTTCGCCTACTACGAACTCGACTGGGCTGCGACGTCGACGCCGACGCAATGGCATGCGATCACGCCGGCGCAGAGCGAACCGGTGTCCGGCGACGAATTCCTGAGCTGGATACCGCCGCGACCCGGGCACTACCTCGTGCGGCTGCGTGTCGTCGACAAGGCCGGCAATGCGACGACGCGCGTCGCCTCGGCGCTGTCGTCGTTCGGTTCGCCGGTGTTCGAACTCGGCCTGGATTCACGCTATTTCTCGCCGAACGGCGACGGCATCAAGGACCTCGCGACCGTGCGCTTCCGTCTCGCCGAGAGCGCGCAGGTCGCCGTCCGCATCCGCGACGCGCTCGGCAACCTCGTGCGCGAACAGAACGTGCTGCTTCCCGCGGGACCACAGGCGTTCGTCTGGGACGGCCGCGACGACGGCGGCCAGTCGCTCGCCGACGGCGACTACGTGGTCGACGTCGGCGGACAGACGCTGAAGCTCGTGCTGGACACGACGGCGCCGGTGTTCACGGGCCGGCTCGAGCAGCCGAACCTGCCCTACAGCGACGGCATCGCCCCCGATCCCGACTACACCAGGCTCCTCGCCGTGATCGGCGACGCGGAAGATCCTCATCTCGACCGTCTGCGTTACGAAGTGCGCGCACTCGATGGCGGCGACTGGCACGACGCGCTGATCGACGCGACAGGCCGACTCGCGCGAACCGACTACGGCGTACTGGCCGGCAAGGCGCTGCGCGGCATCGCCTACGATCGCGCCGGCAACCGGACCGCGCGCGAGCTCGGCGCCGTCGTCGAACAACTGCTGTTCGCGGTCTGCAGTCCCGTTGGCTGCGGCGAGACGAGACATCTTTACCCCGCACCGGACGTCGGCCCGATCACCTATCCGGCCGACTTCCCGTCAGCCGTCGACCTCGTCATCGACGATCCGGACCAGGTCGATCTCTGGCTGCAGGACGGCAGCGCCGGCCTCGCGTCCATCGACATCGAAATCGCCGACGTGCAGCGTCCCGGCGAATGGAGCGTATTCGCCACCCTGCCCGGCACGCGGCCGCCGTTCGCGTTCGACAACGTCCACAACGGCATCGCGCTGCAACTGCCCTGGCGCCACCTGCCGCAGGGCGCCGAACGGCGCCTGCGCGCAGTCGGCATCCGCCCCGACGGCAGCCGCCTGTACGGCGATCAGCTGCGTCTGCGCACGCGCGGCCTCGGCATGCCGCAGGTGTTCTGCCCGGGCTTCGATCCTGCGGCCGTGCAGGAGCCCGCGGTCCGCGAACTGCTGACGCTGCGGCCCGACGAAATCCAGATCGTCGTGCCGGTGCACTACGACGGCCTCGCCGATGGTGTGGAACTGCGCCTGGGCACTGACGCCCAGGCCATCGGCAACGGCAGCTATCGCAGCCTGCGCGCGACCGCGCACAACGCGCGGCATGCGTATTTCCGTTTCGCGCCGGGCGCATCCGGTCTCGACGCGATCGGCACGGCCACGGCCGTGCTGGTCAATTCCCGCGGCGTCGCAGTCGCCGCATCCGCCGATCTCAACTGCGGCAACACCACGCCGCCGGCGGGCCTCGGCCTGGTGCTGCGCGCGGAACCCATCGACGGCGAACGCTGCGCCGGCATACCGACGCAGCAATGGCGTTTCGTCGCCGGACAGGACCTGGTCATGCAGCACTACGACCTCGCGCTGACCGGCGCAGGCGGGCGACACGCGCTGCTGGATGAAACCCCGACGCGCAACGACGCCACCGCAACGTCCGAATTCCCGTGGATGCGCGACGTCGGCCTCTCGGTCGCAGACATTCCCGAGGGGCGCTACCTGGCCGTCGCGACGGCGACCGCGGGCGCGCTGCGGTTCGGCGGCGCGCGATCCGCCGAGATCGATCGCGATCCGGCGCAGGCCGAGCTCGACTGGCCCAGCAGCGGCAGCCGCCTCTGCGCCGCGCGCGACGCCGACGGCTATCCGATGCTGCGCGTCGGCGCGTCGGTGAACAGCGATTCCGCGATCCGCTACCGGCTGTCGCTGACATCGCGGAACACCGATCTCGGCGCGTTCTGCCCCGACGAGTCCGGACTGCTGTCGCGTGCCGCCTGCGGTCAGCGGTTCCCGCTGTCGGACGCCTCGGCGATCCGCGACATCGGCGGCGCGGGGCCATTCGTCGCCGACCTCGACGGCCGCGTCGACGCCGAACTCGAAGTCGCGAACGCCTCGGGCGCGGTGGTCTGCAGCGCGACGTCGTTCGATCTCGACAGCATCGCGGAACTCGGTTCCGGCGGCGCGCCGGAACCGGGCATCGGCGTTTTCCCGCTGGTCACGCCCGGCGTGCCGGGCGAATGGCAGCGCGAGCCGCGCCTGCCGCTGCTCGGGCTCTCGGTCAACGGCGCGCCGCGTTTCCGCAGCGCGACCGTGCCGCTGGTCGCCCGCGAAGCGCTGAGCTATCGCGCGAGCCTGCATGCGCTGATCGCCGTCGTCGACAACGGCTACGTCAGCTACGAACTCGGCAACGAACTCGCGCCGCTGGCCGACGGGCAGGACGTAACGGGCGCGTTCCAGATCAGCTGGAACGGCCGCGTCGACGGCAATCCCGTCGCCGACGGCTACTACGCGATCCGCGTGCAGGCGAGCGACGCCTGCGGCTGGACCGCGACGCGCCACTACGTCGTCGATGTCGACGGCACGCCGCCCGCGCTCGCGATCACCGCACCGGCCGCCGGCGCGATTCCGCTCGACGCCGTGGTCGCGATCAGCGGCACGGTGGACGACGCGCATTTCTCCAGTTTTCCCATCGCGCAGCCCTACTGGCAGCTCAGCGTCGAGCAGGGCGGCAGCAGCCAGCTGCTCGCCGAGGACGACGAACGCGTGCCGCAGGCCACCGTGCTCGGGCGCTGGAGCCGCGGCACGGCACAGCAGGCCGGCCGCTATCGGCTGCGCGCGGCCGACGACTTCGGCAATACCGCCGACATCGCGCAGGCCTTCGGCGCACCCGCGCCGCTGCACGTGCTCGGCGGCGCACAGGCCGTGCCCGAGTTGTTCTCGCCGAATGCCGACGGCCGCCTCGACCGGACGCAGCTGCGTCTGCAGTTGCTCGCGCCGGCACGCGTCGACGTGCGCGTCCGCGACGCGAGCGGCGCCGTCGTCGCCGAACTCGCCCAGGACGCCGCGATGAACGCCGGTGCCGCGACTCTCGACTGGAACGGCGGCGGACTCGCCGACGGCCGCTACGGCGTCGAGATCGTCGCGCGCGACGCGGCGACACCGACCGTGTCCGAATCCGCCGTGCTCGCGCTGACGCTCGACACCGTCGCTCCCGTAGTCGGCGACGTCACGCCGGCGGACGCCTACGCGAACGGTACCGACTCCGTCACGTTCCGCGTAGAGGACGCGCATCCGGACCGCTACGACGCGCAGCTCGTCGCGGCCGGCGGCGCCGTCGTCGCGCAGCTCGCCGGCGGCGGCAACGGCATGCAGACGCTGGCCGCGCTCGCGAATCTCGCCGAAGGCGACTATCGACTGCGCGTCGTCGCGCAGGATCGCGCCGGCAACCGCACCGACACCACGCAGGCCTTCGCGCTCGACACCACCGTGCCCGAGGCCGCGCTGACCGCGCCGCTGCCCAACGCCGTCGTGTCGCGCGCGGAGGCGCCGCTCGCGCT
>CAMLSI010000124.1 GCA_946482585.1 uncultured Lysobacteraceae bacterium | reverse complement strand
CGGCGAGCAGCGAGCCCTCCCAGAGCATGGTCATCGACGATTCGTACGAGCCTTCGGCTTCCTCGACCGTCGAGCTGACTTCGGCGAAGCGCAGGTTCGGATAGCTGCGGCCGAGTTCCTCGACCTTCGCGCGCACGGCGCGGCCCGTGCCGACTTCGCTGGAACCGCGCGTGCGCGTGATCGCGAAACCGACGGCGGGCTTGCCGTTCAGCAGGGCGAGCTGGCGCTGTTCGGCTGCGGCGTCGCGGATGTCGGCGAGCGCCGACAGCTTGACCTGGCGCCCGTCGGGCAGGCTGATCGGCATGTCGCGCAATTGCGCGACCGCATCGACCGTACCCACGGTGCGCACGATCTGCTCTTTGCCGCCCCAGTTCGCCTTGCCGCCGGGCATCTCGACCTGGATGCGCGCGAGCTGCAGCGACACGGCGCCGGCGGTGATGCCGTACGCTTCGAGCGCGCCGGGTTTGAGATCGATGCGCACTTCGCGATCGACGCCGCCGGTGCGCTTGACCTGGCCGACGCCCGGCACGCTGAACAGCGCCTTGGACACGGTGTCGTCGACGAACCAGCTGAGTTCGTCGGGCGCGAGTGTGTCGGATTCCACCGTGAAGCTCAGCATCGTGCCGCCGACGACGTTGATCTTCGCGACGACGGGTTCTTCGATGTCCTGCGGCAGGTCGGTGCGGATGCGCGTGATCGCATCGCGCACTTCGTCGAGCGCTTCGTCGAGATTGCGGCCGAGTTCGAACTCGATGCGCGTGTTGGATACGCCCTCGTTGACGGTCGACACGAGCTTGTCGATATCGGCGAGGCTCGCGACGGCGTCTTCGACCTTGCGTGTGACCTCGGTCTCCATCTGGCTCGGCGCGGCGCCGGGCAGGGTGACCGTGACCATGACCATCGGCAGCGAGATGTCGGGGAAACGCGAGACGGCAAGACTGCGGAAACCGGCGATGCCGGCCGCACACAGCAGGATGAACAGCAGCACGGCCGGCAACGGCCGGCGTATCGCCCAGGCGGAGACGTTGATGCTCATGGCGTCTTCGCCTCGGCGATCACGCGCACGCGGTCGCCTTCGCTCAAGAAACCGGCGCCGCGCGCGACGACCGGATCGCTCGCGGCCAGGCCGGAGACGACTTCGATCTGTTCGCCGTCGACGCGGCCGATCTCGATGCGCTGGCGCGTGACGCGCTGTTCGTCGCCGACGCGGAACACATAGCTGTGGCCGTCGCGCTGCACGACGGCGGCGAGCGGCAGCAGCAGCGCGGCATTTTCGCCGAGCAGCAGGTCGCCCTGCGCGAACATGCCCGCGCGCAGCGTGCCCGGATCGGCGAGTGTCGCGTAGACCATGCCGGTGCGGCTCGCCGTATCGAGACTCGCGCCGATGCGGCGCACTCGCGCTTCGGCCCGGCTGCCGTCAGGACCGCTCACGTGCACGACGGTGCCTTCCTGCACGCGCACGAGCTCGGCTTCGGGCAGGTTGCCGCGCCACTCGAGCTGGCCGTGCCGGATCAGGCGCAGGAGTTCGCCGCCCGACGACACCACCTGGCCGGGCTGCACGTCGCGGCGCGAGATCACACCGTCATCGGGCGCACGCAGCTCGGCGAAGCTCAGGCGCAGGGCGACCGCCTCGCGCTGCGCGCGCGCGGAATTCAGCCGCGCTTCGGCCTGGGTCGCGGCGCCCCACATCTCGTCCGCGTCGCGCGCGCTGATCAGGCCCTTGTCGCGCAAGGCGGCCATGCGTTCGTTGTTGCGCCGGGCCACGGCCAGCGCGGCCTCGGCTTCGGCGACGGCCGCGTCGGCCTGGCGTTGTTCGCTGCGCAAGGTGCGCGTGTCGAGACGCAGAAGTACCTGATCCTTTTCGACGCGCTCGCCGACATCGACGAGGACTTCGGCGACGCGCACGCCCGAGAGTTCGACGCCGAGCAGCATTTCTTCCTGCGCGGCGATGCTGCCCGACGCGGTCAGACGCCGCTGCAGCGGCCGCGACTGCGGCGTGATCAGGTTGACCGAGAGGCTCGTGCCGGTATCGGTAGCGGGAGCGGCGGCGGCGGGCTTCTGCTCGGAGCCGCAACCGGCGAGCAGCAGTGCGGCGAGGCACGGCGCCAGTGCGGCGCGAAACGGCGATCGTAGGATCATGGTGAACGACTCGATAGTAGAAAACGGTGCGCTTCCGCCGGCGTCGAACGGACGCGGCGAGAATCGACAGGCGCGCCGCCGGGCGCGCTCGCTGTCAGGCGGCGAATTGGAGACGGGCGAGCTCGGCATAGAGTCCTCCCTGACGCAACAGCTCTTCGTGAGTCCCTTGCGCGACGATACGGCCGGCATCGAGCACGACGATGCGGTCGGCCTGCTGCACGGTCGCGAGGCGATGCGCGATCACGAGCGTCGTGCGTCCGCGCATGAGCCGTTCCAGCGCATGCTGCACCGCCGCTTCGGATTGCGAATCGAGATTGCTGGTCGCCTCGTCGAGCAGCAGGATCGGTGCGTCCTTGAGCAGCGCGCGCGCGATCGCGATGCGCTGCTGCTGCCCGCCGGACAGGCGCACGCCGCGTTCGCCGAGGTGGGTCGCATAGCCGTCGGCCTGCGCCGCGATGAAATCGTGGGCTTCGGCCGCGCGCGCCGCCGCGATCACCTCGTCTTCGCCCGCGTCGATGCGGCCGAAACGGATGTTCTCGATCGCGCTGGTGCCGAAGATGACCGTATCCTGCGGCACTAGCGCGATGGCCCCGCGCAGTTCCGGCAATGCGATCGCGCGCAGATCCTGGCCGTCTATGCGGACGCTGCCGGATTGCGGATCGTAGAAGCGCAGCAATAACTGGAAAACCGTACTTTTCCCGGCGCCCGAGGGTCCGACCAGCGCGACGGTCTCGCCGGGCCGCACCTGCAGGGTGAAGTCGTGCAGCGCGGCCGCTTCGGGACGCGACGGATAACGGAATTCGACCGCGTCGAACAAGATTGCGCCGCGCACGGGACGCGGCAGCGCGGCGGGGGCGTCGGGCGAGCGGATCGTCGCCGGTGTCGCGAGCAGTTCGTTGATGCGTCCGAGCGCGCCCGACGCGCGCTGCACTTCGCCCCAGACTTCGCTCAGCGCGCCGACCGAGCCGCCGGCGATCACCGCATAGAGTACGAACTGGCCGAGCACGCCGGCCTGGAGTTCGCCCGCGAGCACGGCCTTCGCGCCGGCCCAGAGCACGAGCACGATCGCGCCGAACACGAGCAGGATCGCGAGCGTCGTGATCAGCGCGCGCGCGCCGATGCGACGGCGGCTCGTCGCGATCGCGCGCGCGATCGCCTCGGCATAGCGTCCGCGCTCCGTGTCCTCGCGGCCGTAGGCCTGCACGGCGCGCATCGCGTTCAGCGTTTCGTTCGCGACCGCCGATGCGTCGGCAACGCGGTCCTGGCTGTCGCGCGAGAGCTTCTGCAGGCGCCGGCCGCTCATGACCATCGGCACGACGACGAGCGGGATCACGAGCGCGGCATAGCCGGCCAGACGCGGACTGGTCCAGACCAGCGCGGCCGATGCGCCGATGAAAGTCGCGAAGCTGCGCACGGCCACGGAAAGGCTGGAGCTGACCACGGTCAGCACGAGCTCGGAGTCGGCCGACAGGCGCGAGGTCAGTTCGCCGATGCGGGCGCGCTCGAAAAAGGCCTGGTCGAGCGTCAGCAGATGGTCGTACAGGCGCCGGCGCAGGTCGGCGACGGCACGTTCGCCGAGCAGCGTGATGCAGAAGTAGCGCGCGCCGGTGGCGATCGCGAGTACCGCGGCGACGCCGAACAGCAGCAGGAAACTCGTGTCGATGCTGGTCGCGTTCGCGTCGGCGAAGCCCGCGTCGATCATGTGGCGCACGGCGACCGGCAGCGACAGGGTCGCCGCCGAGGACACGATCAGGAACACGATCCAGCCGACGAGCAGGCCGCGCTGGCCGCGCAGCAGCGGAAACAGAATGGCGAGCGAAGCGAGGCTGCGGCGCGGCGGTTTCGGATCGGTCATCGAGAGGTCCAGGTAGAACGTGCCGCCGCACCGAGGTCGGCCATACGCAGCGTCATGGAGGCGCTGCGACGAGTTTCAATTGCGTTTCATTCGCGCCGGCGCACGGCCTGGCGACCTCGGGTCAGATCGGCGATCCAGGCCGCGAGCGCGTCGACGCGCGCATCCGGTAGCGCCAGATGCAGCGTCGCGCCGTGGGCGTCGAACGTTTCGGCGATGCAGTCCGCCTCGAACTCGCCCAGCCGCGCTTTCAGGATCGACAGCTGCGCGAACGGCAGGGCGAATTCGACCTCCGATTTGCGCACGAGCGGGCTGCGTTCCGCCAAACGCAGACACTGCGCCGTGATGCCGCCGTAGGCGCGCATCAGGCCGCCGGCGCCGAGCTTGATGCCGCCGTACCAGCGCGTGACGACCGCGATCACCTGATCGAAGCCCTGGCCGTCTATGGCCTGCAGCATGGGCTTGCCGGCCGTGCCGACCGGCTCGCCGTCGTCGGAAAAGCGGTATTGCTGGCCGATCCGGTAAGCCCAGCAGTTGTGCGTGGCCTGCGGATCGGAAACCTTGGCAAGGAAGGCGAGCGCGGCTTCCGGCGTCGCGACCGGCGCGGCCTGACACAGAAACCGGCTTTTCTTGATGTCTTCCGACGCGGTGGCGGTCTGCGCGAGCGTGCTGAGCGGTGTGTTCATCGCGACGGATTATCGACGAACGAGCGGCGGCAATATCGCTGCGACGAGCAGCGGCAATGCGTCGCAGGGAGCCCGGCCGGTCTTCGGCGATCGACGGCGTTCACCGGTGCAGCGCGCGCAGATCCTCGGGCAGTACGTAGTCGGGATGCCGGCGTCGCAGCAGTTCCAGGTTTTCGATCGCGTCGGCCCTGCGTTCGGCGCGCAGCAGCTCACGGATCGCCTTGATCCATTCGTCCGGCGCGAGCCGCGCGTTGCGCTGCAGTTCGGTTTCGGCGCGCGTGTCCGCGTTCGCCGGTGCCGTGGCTGTCGTCGTCGCCGCAGCCGGCGCCGGTGCGGCGTCCTGCAACACGGCCTTCGGTGCCGCAGCGGTTTCGGCCGCGACGGCGGGCGCTGCCGACGTACCTGCGAGCCCGCGTCCGGCCGGACTCTTCTGCTTGCCCGACTGACGCGCGAGCCGGGCGCGTTCTTCCTGCTTGACCAGGGGATCGGCCGAACCGGCGTCGGCGTCGAGGCCATAGTCGTCGCGGCGCGTACCGCTCGCGATCGCGGCCTTGCGTTCGACCGAGTTGTAGTCGGGCGCGGCCGTTCCCGGGAACGGCTGCGCGCGCGGACCATCCTTGCCGGGCACGGCCCCGGTGCGGGCGGTTTCGGCACCGGCCTGGACCTCGGCGGCACCGGCCTCTGCTTCGGCGGCGGCGAGCGCTTCCCGGACGGGAGCGGGTGGCGCGCTCTCGCGTGGCGGCTCCGCGTCGAGACGCCGCGCCTGGTCTTTCTTGTCGGCGCTTGCTGCGGCGACGTCCGCTTCGCGCTTGTGCGGTGCGGTCTTGGCCATGCGCGGCGCGCCTTTCGCGGCTTCGGCCGGCGGCGCGGCAGGGGCGGCCGGCGCCGGCGGTGCCATCGGCGCCACGGCCTGTGCCGTCGGCGGCGCGGCCGCTGCCACGTCCTCGGGGGCCGGTTCCGGCGGCGGCACGATCGCGCTGATCGGAATGACTTCACGATCCGCGCGTGCGGCGGGAGAGGCCGAGCCGGCGGACGAAGGCAAGGTTTCGTTGAAGGCGCCGCGCATCTGCCAGGCCAGGCCGGCGGCCAGCACGACGCCGGCGGCGCCGCTGAGGCCCACGAGCCAGAGTGGCCGGCGGTGGCGGTCTTTCGCATGGCGCAGCGCATTCATGCGCTGCGGTTCCACCGCGGCGCGCGCCATCGCGAGCACGGCGGCATCGAGCTTTGCATCGGGCTCGCTCTGCGGCAGGCGGCGATACAGGCGCGCGAGCCCGGATTCCTCGCCGGCGAGGAAGGCTTCGAATTCGCGCTCGTTGTTGTTTCGATGAGTCATTCGGCAAACCTTGCGCGGATCTTCGCGAACGCGTAACGCAGTCGCGACTTCACCGTTTCCTGTCCGGCCCCCGTCACTTCGGCGATTTCTTCGAGACCGAGTCCGTTCTCCATGCGCAGCACGAAAGCGGTGCGCTGTTCGTCGGGCAGGTCCTCGAGCGCGAGCTGCAGCCGGCGGCGCTGCTCGAAATCGCTGAGGACCCGTTCGGGTCGTTCGGCTTCGGGGGCGTCGAGCTGGCGGAAGATCAGCTCGGTTTCCTCGGTGCCGGCCTGTGGTCTATTGCGGCGCATCAGATCGATCGCAAGGTTGTGCGCAATCTGCAGCAGCCAGGTCGTGAACTTGGCCTCGGGCCGGTAGCGCTCGCGGGCCACGATGACGCGGCTCCAGGTTTCCTGAAACAGCTCGTCGGCGCTGGCACGTTCGCGGCAGTGGCGGAGCAGGAAGCGGTACAGGGTGCCGCGATGGCGCGCGTACAGCGCTTCGAACGCGTGCGCGTCGCCGCGCCCGTAGGCCAGCATCAAATCTTCGTCCGTACACTCCTCCCTCATGGGGCGGCAGGTTAAGCGATACATCGGGCAACGTCATCACGCGGCACCCCAGCGTCCGGAGCCAGGGTGTGCAACGGGGCAGGCGGCGTGCGGGGGTTTGACGCCGCCGCGACCTGCCGGTCCTGATACTCTGGCTGCCGCCGCACGAAGGCGGGGACGGCGGCCGGACGCGAGTCCGCTCCTTCACCCACAACACGGATGCTGAATCATGGCCACTGAAAAAACTCCGGTCCGCTCAAATGCGCCGGCAACCGAGCCTGCCGACGGATTCGACAACGACGCGGCGGGCAAGACGCCGGGCGAGGCGATTCACGAGCTCGGCGGAGCGCTGGGGCGCGCCTGGCACGAAGCGCGCGACAGCGTCGGCGACATCGGCGCCAAGCTCGGCCAGCGTGCGCGCAACGTGCGCAACGAAACGCGCGAGGCTGCGAGCGAAACGCGCGAAGGCCTGCAGGATGCGATCGACGAAATGGGCGAGCTCGGCCAGGAAGTGGCCGAGGACGCGATGGAGCTCGGCCGCGCCGTGGGCGTCAGCGTGTCCAAGTTCGTGCGTCAGCATCCGATGCGCTCGCTCGCGATCGCGGCTGCCGCAGGCGCGATCGCCGCACACCTGCTGCGCCGTCGCGGGCGCTGATTCGTGGACGAAACGAGCGAGCGCGCCGGTGCTGCACGCCGGCGCCGGCGCCAGGTGCGGCGCGGACTGTTCGCGCGCGTCGGTCGCTGGCTGGATCTGGGCAGCGAGCTGCGCGATGCCGGCATCGCGCTGCTGCGAGCCGAGGCTCGCCTCGCGCGCGCGTCGCTGCCGCGGGTATTGATCTGGATTGCGGTGGTCTCGTTCGGCGGCGTGTTCTTCCTCGCGACGGTCTGGGGCGCCGCCCTGATGGTGCTGTACGACTGGACCGGCTCGGTCGGCGTGGCGCTGCTCTGGCTCGGCGCGGTCAGCGCGATCGTACTGGCGGTCGGCGGGGCGCTGCTGCGCCGCGCCGTGCGCGCGGCGAGCTTCGCCGAGTCGCGCCGCCGCGTCGTCTACTGGCTCGAAAGGAGCGAAACGCATGATGAGCCGGATACGAACGCTGGAGAATGACGTTGCCGCGTCGGCGCAGCGCCTGGATGCGGTGCTGAGCGACATCGACGGCGAACAGCGCGACCTGCGCCGCCTCGCGCGCGCGCTGTCGCCGAAATTGCTGATCGGGGTCGGCCTTGCCGGCGGCTTTCTGCTGATGGTGCTGCCGCGGCACCTGCGGGGCAGTACGCTGATCGGCCTCGGCAAGTTCGCGCTGACGCGCGTGTTGCCGCTGTTCGCCGCGCGGGACGATGACGAATGAGTCCGCCGCGCTGGTGGCAGATGCAATGGCACTGGGTAGAACCGCAGCCTGAGGAGGTGCCGGCGGTCGGCGAGGACGAACGCCTCGGCGGCGAGCGTCAGCAGCGCCAGATCGCGTCGCTGCGCCAGACCCTGGTCTGGCTGTCGATACTCGCCACGCTCGGCGTCATGTATCTGGCCAAGGCGCTGCTCGTGCCGGTGCTGCTCGCGCTATTCCTCGCGCTGTCGCTGAATCCGCTCGTCGCGAGTCTGTCGCGGCGATGGCTGCCGCGCGCGCTGATCGCGATGCTGGTCATGGCGGCCGGCACCGCCATCGTCGCGTTCGTGTTCGTTGCCGTGGCGGAACCGGCGCAACACTGGATCGATCGTGCGCCCGAGGCCGCGCGCCTGCTGACGCCGCGCCTGCGCACGGTCACGCTGCAGATCGAGGCGGCCGGCCGCGCGACCCGGCGCATGATGGGCACGCAAGCCGAGGGGCCGGCGTCGCCGGTGCTGTTCGACGTCTGGGACACGGTCGCCGCGGCGCCGCGGTTCGTGGTCACGATATTCAGCATTTTTCTGCTCGTGTACTTTTTCCTCGTCTACGGCGAAGGCCTGCTGCGACGCGCGGTCAGTCTCACGTCGTCGTTCGCCTCGCGCCGCAACGCGGTCGACATCGTGCGCGTGATGCAGCACGAGATGTCGCGCTATCTGTTCACGGCCACGACGATCAACACGCTCGTCGGCATCGGAGCGACCGCTATCGCGTTCTTCGCCGGCATTCCCGATCCGCTGCTCTGGGGTGTCATGGCGTTATTGCTGAATTTCATTCCGTATTTCGGGCCGCTGTGCATGACTCTGCTGTTCGCGCTGCTCGGTCTGTTGACGTATCCGAAGATCGGCGCGGCGCTGACTCCGGCGGGTGTGTTCGCCGCGCTGGTGATCGTCGAGGGCCAGTTCCTCACGCCGCTGGTGCTCGGGCGGCGCATGAAGATCAACCCGCTGATGATCCTGCTCTGGCTCATGCTGCTCGGTTGGCTCTGGGGCGCGATCGGCATCGTCATCGCGGTGCCGCTGCTGGTTGCCCTGAAGATCGTCTGTCAGCGTGTCGAGGGCTGGGACTGGTTCTCGCACCTGCTCGGATGAGTCCGGCCCGCGCGTGCTACCATCGGCGTTCATTTGGACGTCCAAACGGATAGACGATGCAGATCCAGACGAAGCTGCCGAAGGTCGGCACGACCATCTTCACGGTCATGAGCCAGCTCGCACAGCAGCACGACGCGGTCAATCTCGGCCAGGGGTTTCCCGATTTCGACGGCCCGCAGTCGTTGCGCGACGCGCTCGCGAACGCGATGAATTCGGGCAAGAACCAGTACGCGCCGATGACCGGCATTGCCGCGCTGCGCGAGCAGATCGCGCTGAAGACCGAGCGCCTCTACGGTCGTCCCGTCAATGCGGATGCGGAAGTCACGGTCACCTCGGGGGCGACCGAGGCCATCTTCGCGGCGATCGCCGCCGTCGTGCGGCCCGGCGACGAAGTGATCGTGCTCGACCCGTGCTACGACTGTTACGAGCCCGCGATCGATCTGGTCGGCGGCCGCGCCGTGCACGTGCCGCTGACCTTGCCCGACTTCTCCGTCGACTGGCAGCGCGTCAAGGACGCGATCACGCCGCGCACGCGCGTGATCATGGTCAACAGCCCGCACAATCCCTCGGGCGCCGTGTTCACCGCGGACGATCTCGACACGCTGGCCGCGTTGACCCGCGACAGCGAAATCCTCGTGATCTCCGACGAGGTCTACGAACACATCGTGTTCGACGGCCTCGCGCACCAGAGCGTGCTGCGGCATGCGGAACTCGCGGCGCGCAGCTTCGTGGTGAGCTCGTTCGGCAAGACCTATCACTGCACCGGCTGGAAGGTCGGCTACTGCGTCGCTCCGCGCGCGCTGAGCGCCGAATTCCGCAAGGTGCATCAGTACCTGACGTTCTGCACGTTCGGTCCGGCGCAGTGGGCGTTCGCCGAGGCGCTCGCGAAGGATCCGCAGCACTACCTCGACCTGCCGGCGTTCTATCAGGAAAAGCGCGACCGTTTCCGCGCGCTGCTCGCGCCGTCGCGCTTCCGCCTGCTGCCGGTCGGCGGTGCGTATTTCCAGCTCGTCGACTATTCCGCGATCAGCGACAAGGACGACCTCAACTTCTGCGAATGGCTGGTCCGCGAAGCCGGCGTGGCGGCGATTCCGGTGTCCGCGTTCTACGAGACCGCGCCCGACGCGCGCATCATCCGCTTCTGCTTCGCCAAGAGCGATGCGACGCTCGCGGACGCCGCCGAGCGGCTCGCGCGCATCTGATACGGAATCCGTCATGACCGAACCGAAAACCCCGCTGCGCGTGTCGCTGGTCCAGGGCGATACGCGCTGGCACGACGCGGCGGCGAACCGCGACTACTACGGCGACAAGGTGGGCGCACTGCGCGGCAGCACCGATCTGGTCGTGCTGCCGGAAACGTTCACGAGCGGCTTCACGAACGAAACGCTGGTCAACGCCGAAGCGATGGACGGCGAGAGTCTGCGCTGGCTGCGCGCGCTCGCCGCCGACGCGGGTTGCGTGATCACCGGCAGCCTGGTCATGCGCATCGGCGAGAAATGCGTGAACCGGCTCGTCTGGATGCGGCCCGACGGCAGCTGCGAGCTCTACGACAAGCGTCACCTGTTCCGCATGGCGCGCGAGCACGAACGCTATGCGGCCGGAGACGCGCGTCTCGTCGTCGAACTCAAAGGCTGGCGCATCTGCCCGCTGGTCTGCTACGACCTGCGTTTCCCGGTCTGGATACGCAATCGCTACGGCAAGTCCGTCGCCGACCGCTTCGACTATGACCTCGTCCTGTTCGTCGCGAACTGGCCGAGTCCGCGGCGCTATGCGTGGCAGACCCTGCTGCGCGCGCGCGCGATCGAGAACCTGAGCTATTGCATCGGCGTCAATCGCGTCGGTACTGACGGCAACGGCCTGCATTACGCGGGCGACAGCGCGGTGCTCGATTTTCTCGGCCAGCCCATCGTCGAACTCGGCGCGAGCGAACTCGTGGTCACGGCGACGTTGGACCCCTCTGCGCTGGCGGCGCATCGCGAACGCTTTCCTGCCTGGATGGACGCGGACGCGTTCGAACTCAGTACTTGAGCAACCGGTTGCGCGGCGGTCGGGATGCGTCAGGCACGCCGGTCGTCGCATGCCGCAGCCGCGCCCGTCCGATGTCGGCGTCCCCGAGTAAGATGACCGCGCGCCGCGCCGGCGCGGTTGTCCGGAGGCCCGACGTCATGAGGCGGAATCGTCTGCGACCGCATCGGCGCCGCGTGGCCGTGCTGCTTGCCTTCCTCTGCAGCACGGCGCTTCAGGCGCAGTCGTTCGACGGGCGCTGGAAAGTCGTGACCGCGAACGAAGCGCCGAATCTCGGCGCCGTTTCCGGCACCGAGCCGACCGCGTACACGGACAGGACGCTCCGGATCACCGCCGACGGCGTCGAGTTTTCGCGCGTCCGCACGGACCGATCGACGTATGCGTCCGGTCACTTTTCGCTGCGGCCGCCGCCGTCGTGCGCCGACGCGGACGCGCAGGTTTCGCCGCCCTGTGCACTGCGCGGCCGGTTCGTCGACGAAATCCGTCGATGCGCGGACGGCAACGTCAGCGACAGCGTGGCGCATCTCTACGTGGCGCCGGGAACGGGCGAGGGCGCGAATCTCAAGAAACTGATGCTGGTCGCGTCGGATCGCCTGTACGCGACGACCGCCGATGGCATCGCGCTCTGCTTCGGACGCCGCTGACGACAGCACTTTGCCGTGTCCGCGTCGTCGTGAAAAACCGCCCTGCGGCGGCGGTCGTGCCGGAATGGAAAAGGCCGC
>CAMLSI010000123.1 GCA_946482585.1 uncultured Lysobacteraceae bacterium | reverse complement strand
TGCCCGCGCGCGATCTGTCTATGGAACAGGAACGAGGCGACGCATGAGCACGATCAAGACATTTTTCCTGCCCGATCTCGGCGAAGGCCTGCCCGATGCGACCGTCGTCGAGTGGGCGGTCAAGGAAGGCGACGTCGTGCGGCTCGACGCGCCGCTCGTCTCGATGGAAACGGCCAAGGCCGTCGTCGAGGTGCCCTCGCCGTTCTCGGGCAAGGTCGTGAGGCGGTACGGCGGCAACGGCGACGTCATCATCACCGGCGCGGCGCTCGTGGACATCGAACTCGATCCGAATCTGCCGCAGCGCGCCGAAGCGCAGGACACCGGCCATCATCACAGCCCGCCGAAAACGCCGGAACCGGCGCTGCCCAAGGGCGCCGGCGCACCGACGCCACAGGGCGGCGACGCGAAGGTCGTCGCATCGGACGAAGGCGGCGAGATCAAGACCGGCGAAGCCAAGCCGCGCGCCGATGCGGGCACCGTCGTCGGCGCGATGGAAGCGAGCGACCGCGTGGTCGCCGAGCAGGCCGTGTCGGTCGGCGGCGTCAAGGCCATGCCGGCCGTGCGCGCACTCGCGAAGAAACTCGGTGTCGATCTCGCCCGCGTGGCGCCGAGCGGCGCCGGCGGCGTCGTCACCATGAACGACGTCAAGGACGCCGCCGGCAAGGGCACCGCGCGTGCCGACGCCGCGCCCGCCCCGGTGGCGGCGCCACCCGCGCCCGCCGCCGCGCCGCCGCCGGCCGCCGCGCCGCAGCGCACGGCCGTCTCGGCGTCGGGCCAGCCCATGCGCACCGCACCGCCGGGCGCGCCGGCCGCGCTCGGCCAGCCCGAACAGCTCAAGGGCGTGCGCCGGAACATGGCGCGCGTGATGGCCGACGCGCACGCGAAGGTCGTTCCGACCACGCTCTGCGACGACGCCGACCTGCACGCCTGGCTGCCCGGCAACGACATCACCGTACGCCTGCTGCGCGCGCTCGTGCGCGCGTGCAAGACCGCACCCGCGCTCAACGCCTGGTTCGACGGCGACAACCTCACGCGCACCCTGCATCCGCACGTCGACGTCGGCATCGCGGTCGACACCGAGGACGGCCTGTTCGTCCCCGCGCTGCGCAATGCCGACGTGCTCGATGCAGCCGGTCTGCGCCAGGCGATCAACCGCCTGCGCGATTCGGTCCGGAACCGCTCGATTCCGCCGGACGAACTGAAGGGGTATACGATTTCCCTTTCCAACTTCGGCGTGTTCGCCGGCCGCTACGCGACGCCGGTCGTGGTGCCGCCCTGCGTCGCGATCGTCGCGGCGGGCAAGCTGCGTCACGAGCTCGTGCCCGTGATGGGCGGCGTGGAGACGCATCGGCTCATGCCGCTGTCGCTGACCTTCGACCACCGCGCCGCGACCGGCGGCGAAGCCGCGCGCTTCCTCAAGGCGATGCTCGACGATCTCGCACTGGCCAGCTGAAGCGGCGCACACAGCTTCTCCCCCGCCACCGCCGACGGCGTCGCGCTCCCCGCGCGGCGCCGTCGGCGTTTCCGCGCCCGGGTTCGTCACGCCGCTTAACGTCTTTCCGACACACGCGGTTCCGGAAATCGGGACATTGGCGCCTGCGCCAGATGGCTCGCGATCGAACGCGCCGGCGCGGCCTGTTCACAAGGGGAAAATTCGATGCGCCATACGGTTCTTCGGCTGGCCTGTCTGGCCGGCTTGTCCGCTGCCGCCCTGTCCGCGGCGGCAGTGGACTTCAGCCTCGTCAACGAGACGACGATTGCCGTGCCGCTCGGCACGACCGGTCACAGCTTCGGCACGGGCGGCATCAGCGACGACGGCCGCTACGCGCTGTTCTTCTCCGAATCCGACAACCTCGTCGCCGGCGACACGAACCGCGCGACCGACCTGTTCCTGCACGACAACCAGACCGGCAGCATCGAGCGCGTGAATCTCGGCGACGGCGGTGTCGAGGCCAACGCCGACACGCTGCTCATGGCCGATCTGTCGGCGGATACGCGCTACGTCGTGTTCGAATCGCGCGCCACGAATCTGGTCGCGGCCGAGACGCACGGCACTTGGCAGATCTACCTGCGCGACCGCGTCGCCGGTACCACGACGCTGGTCAGCCGCGGTCTCGACGGCAGCGGCGCGCAAACCGGCGGCTACGCGCCGCAGATCAGCGCGGACGGCCGCCATGTCGTGTTCATCAGCTACGACCCGCTCGTCGCGAACGACGCGAACCTGTCGAACGACGTCTACCGCTACGACCGCGTCGCCGGCACGCTGGACCTGATCTCGGTTTCCGCGACCGGTGAAATCGGCAATCTCGATTCGTCGGAGGCGCGCATTTCCGCCGACGGCCGCTACGTCGCGTTCCTGACGCAGGCGACGAACTTGTTCCCGAACGATACGAACTTCGCCGCCGACATCGTGCTGCGCGACACCGTCGCCAACATCAATGTCAATGCGAGCGTCACGCCGAACGGCGGACCGTTCGGCGACATCCGCTCGTTCCCGGCCGGCAACGCCGTTTCGGCCGACGGTCGTTACGTGCTGTTCAACACGCGCCAGGCGCTCGAACTCGGGGATACGAACGGCGGAATCGACGGTTTCCGCTTCGACCGCACGGCCGGCGCGAGTCTGCGCGTGACCGCCGGCGCGGGCGGCGCGCTGCTCGACGTCGGCGCCACGGCGCAGGCGCTGTCGGCCGACGGCGACGCCGTGCTCATGGAATACACCGGCGACGACATCGGCGGACTGGCGGACGGCTACCGCCGCAGCTACGCGCGCACGGTATCGACCGGCGCGGTCTCGCTCGTGAAGTTTCGCGCCGGTGCCGTCGATCCCACCGACGAAGTGCTGGACTGCGATCTGTCCGGCGACGGCACGGTCGCCTACTGCGACAGCTACACCCGCAACCTGGCCGACGTCGACGGCAACGCGTTCAAGGACTTCTTCCGTAGCGCCGTCGGCGCCGACGGCGGCCTGCGCGTCAGCCGGGCGCTGCCCGGCGCCGTCGCGGCGACCAACGACTACAGCGGCGGCTTCATCGCCGGCGCGAGCGAAGACGGCCGCTATGTCGCGTTCGAATCGGCTGCCGGAAACCTCGTGGTCGGCGACAACAACGGCGTCGCCGATGTGTTCCTGCGCGACCGGCTCGCCGGCACCACGCTACGCATCAGCCGCAGCAACTCCGGCGCCGAAGCGACCTGTCCGAGCGGCGTGCCGAGCATCACGCCGGACGGCCGCTACGTCGTGTTCCTGAGTTGCGGCGCGCTGCTCGAACCGGGCGGCGTCGCGAGCGAGATCGTGCAGGTGTATCGCTACGACCGCGTCGCCGACTTCCTGTTCCTCGCCAGCCTCGGCATCGGCGACCTGGCCTGCAATGCGAACTGCCTCGAGCCGAGCATCTCCGACGACGGCAACATCATCGCGTTCAAGAGCGCGGCCTCGAATCTCGCACCGGGTGCGTCGTCCAACGGCTACAACGTCTACACGCGGCGCCTGCCGGCCGGGCCGACGGTGCGCGCCAACCGGCCCGACGGCGGCGGTGCGACCGATGGTTACGCATCCAACCCGAAGATCAGCGGCGACGGGCGGTTCGTGACGTTCACCGCGACCTCGACGAATCTCGTAGCGGGCGATACCAACGGCGTCGCCGACGTGTTCGCGTTCGATCGCAGCGCCGGCACGGTGCAGCGCGTGAGCCTAGGGCTCGCCGGCCTGGAACTTCAGAGCGAGAGCCGCCTCGTCGACGTGTCGTACGACGGTACGCGGATCCTGTTCATGAACCCGGCGTTCCTCTGCAACTCGGCCCGGGGCCTCCACGTGCGCGATACCGTCAGCGGCCAGAGCGAATGCGTCAGCACCGACGGCGTGACCTTCCTGGCGTATACGCCCGCGAGTTCGGCCGCACTGTCCGCCGACGGCGATCGCGTCGCCTTCACCGCCCGCCTGTCATTTCCGCCCCACGTGACCACGCCGCTCGAGACCGTGCTGCTGCACGACCGCACGACGCACCGCATTCATCGCATCACGCCGACGGACATGAACCGCGACGCGCGCGTGCTCGACGTCTGCGCCGCCGGCGATTGCCTGCTGTTCTCCAGCAGCGCGAGCAACCTCGTCGCGAGCGATCCCAACAACCACATCGAAGACGTGTTCATCGCCGGGCACCTCGTCGACAACACGATCTTCGCCGACGGTTTCGACCTCCCCTGATCGCGTTCGGACGCGCAGTGCCGCCCACTGCGCGCCCCGGCATCGGGACGGGTTCCGCCGAACGCCGGCAGGCCCCCCGATTCGTCCGCGTCCGGGGCGTCTGCTAAGCTCCGCCAATCAACCGATTGGGGGAAGTCGGCCGATGCAGCACAATCCGTACGCGCCGCCGCAGGCGCGCATCACCGCGCGCGCGTCCGCGCTCGACGACGGTTCGCAAGTCTGGCGCGAGGGCGATCTCGTCGTCCTGACGCCGTCGGGGGATTTGCCGCCGCGTTGCGTCAAATGCAATGCGGACGCCGAACAGCCCGTCAAGGAGCGCACGGTCTACTGGCACACGCCGTGGCTCTACGTGCTGATCCTGGTCAGCATCCTGATCTACCTGATCGTCGCGCTGATCGCGCGCAAGAGTGCACGTATCAGCCCGGGGCTTTGCAGCGAACACCGCAAGCAGCGCAACAACGTGATCATCGGCAGCCTGCTCGCGGCGCTGGTCGGCATCGGTCTGCTCGTGTTCGGCATTTCCAACTCGAACGGCGGTGTCGGCCTGCTCGGCGGTTTCACGATATTCGGAGCGATCATCTTCGGCATGATCAAGGGACGCCTCGTCTACGCCACGCGCATCGACACGAACCGGATCTCGCTGAAGGGCTGCGGCGAAGCGTTTCTCGCTTCGCTGCCCGGACGCCGCTGATCGCCCGATGCCGCACAATTCATTTATTCATTAATTCAGGAATGTCGTTCATGGACGCGCGCCGACTGATATCTCTTCCGCTCGCCTGCATCGCGCTGCTGCCCACCGGCGCCCGCGCACTGGACATCGAGCTCGTCAACCGCACCGCCATCGTCTCGACGATGGACAGCAATGGTCCGACCGACCGCGCGCTCGGCGTCACGCCGGACGGTCGCTATACGCTGTTCACTTCGCGCGCCAGCAATCTGGTCGCCGCGGACACCAATCTAGGCGCCGATCTGTTTCTGCACGATGCGAACGCCGGCACGACCGAGCGCGTCAACGTCGGCGCGGCCGGCGCGCAGGCCGACGGGTCGATCGGCATGATCGCCGGCATCAGCGACGACAGCCGCTATGTCGTCTTCGACAGCACGGCACGCACGCTGGTCGCGGCGTCGACGTTCGGCTTCCGGCAGGTCTATCTGCGCGACCGCGTCGCCGGCACGACCACGCTGCTGTCGCGCTTGGGCGGCGGCAATGCGGCGATGGCCGACAGCGCCAATCCGCAAATCAGCGCCGACGGCCGCTACGTCGTCTTCGACAGCACGGCGGCGTTCGACGGCAAGGATACGAACGGCGTGCGCGACGTCTATCGGCTCGATCGCCAGACCGGCGCGTTCACGCTGATCTCGGTGTCGTCCGACGGCCGCATCGGCAACGACCGCAGCTACGAAGCGCAGATCTCCGCCGACGGCAGCAGTGTGGCGTTCTACACCTGGGCGACGAACCTGGTCCCCGGCGACACGAACAACCTCTGGGACCTGGTGTTGCGCAAACCCGCCGCGGGTACGACGCAGCGTGTCAGCGTCGCGTCGGACGGCAGCCAGATCCAGTCCGCATACCCCTATCTGTCGCTGACGAACGCGCTCAGCGGCGACGGCCGCTTCGTGCTCATCAACTCATACGTCCCACTGGAACCGGCGGATACCAACGGCTTCCCCGATGGCTATCTGTACGACAGCCAGGACGGCAGCATCCGCCGCGTCACGCTCGGCGCGGGCAATGTGCAGATCGCCGGCTTCACGACGACCAACGGCCTGTCGCGCGACGCGGCGCGCATCGTCTTCCAGGCCCAGGCGCCGGATGTGATTCCGGGCCAGCTCAACGGCAACCTCCGCGTGTACCTGCGCGAGCTCGGCACCGGCACCAACACGCACGTGACCTTCCGCACCGGCGACGAAGTCCTCGGCGACGACAGCTTCGGTCCCGTCATGTCGGACGACGGGACCGTCGTGGTCGCGTCCACGTACAACGAAAGCTTCGTCAGCGGCGATACCAACGGCATGACGGACCTCATCCGCCAGGACGGCCGCACGAGCCCCGCGCAGCGCGTGTCGTCGCCGATGGCAGGGGCGACGGCCGCCGCCGCGAACCACGACAGCGGCGCGTATTTCCAGGGTTACTCGGCGAGTGCCGGCGCCCGCTTTGTCGCGTTCGGGTCGCTCGCGAGCAACCTCGTCCCCGGCGATCTCAACGGCAGCAACGACATCTTCGTACGCGACCGCCTGCTCGGCACGACCGAACGCGTCAGCGTGCACTCGAACGGCAGCGAAGGATACTGCGGCAGCTTCGCCCCGAGCATCAGCGACGACGGCCGCTACGTCGTGTTCTACAGCTGCACGCCGTTCGACATCGAGGTGCCGGGCCTGCGCATGGATGTCTATCGCCACGACCGCCTCACGCACACGACGGCGCTCATCAGCCGCGCTCACGACGATACCGCGCCGAACGCGTTCAGCACGTACCCCACGCAGTCGGGTGACGGCCGCTATGTGGCGTTCTCGTCCTGCGCGTCCGACCTCGTCCTGAACGACATCAACGGCCACTGCGACATCTTCGTGCGCGATATGGACACGGGCACGACGACGCTCGCGACACCGTCGGTCGACTCCGGCGGCGCGAATCAGGATACGAACCGCGCCTGGATTTCGCGCAACGGCCAGCGCGTGTTCTACGCCTCGGACGCCACCAATCTGATCGCGTCCGACACCAACGCGGCCACCGACGTGTTCGCGTTCGATCGCGGCACGCAGTCGGTCGAACTCGTCAGTGCGAATTCGCAGGGCGCACAGGCGAACGGCTACAGCTATTTCGCCGACGCCTCCGACGACGGACGTCACGTGCTGTTCGACAGCGGAGCCGGCAATCTCGCCAACGACAGCCCGGTCGGGGGACTCTACGTGCGCGACCTCGACACCGACACGACCGAACTCGTGAGCCGCAACAATGCCGGCGAAGCCCTCAGCCTCGCCACCAGTCCCGCGGCGATTTCCGCGGACGGCGAGCGCGTCGTGTTCATGTCGTCGGCGGCCAATGCGGGCCCGCCGGCCGGCTTCAAGCTGATGCTGTTCGAACGCACGCCGGCGCGGCTCGGCCTGGTGCGGCTGCTCGACGAACGCTTCACGATCAGCAGCGACGTACGCTTCGTCGGCAACGGCATGTTGCTGCTGTCGAGCGCCGACAACACCTTCGTGGCCGACGACGGCAACAATCATTTCACCGACGTGTTCCTGTTCGACAAGATCGAAGACTATCTGTTCGCGAACGGCTTCGAACCGTTGTAACCGGAAAAGTACCGCGTCGCCGGGCGATGGGCCCGGCGAACGGGATTCCGAGACGGAAGCCACCGGCGCCGTCAGCGTCGCACAGTCCAGCGTCCGGCCACACCATTGAAGTCGTTTTGAGACGAACGGAATGCACAAGCGTCAGTGGATCCACCTCGCGTTGTCCGGCGCGGCCCTGTTGCCGCTGACCCCGGCAGGCGCCGTCGACATTGAACTCGTCAATCGCACGGCGCTCGCCGGCGCGATGGACGGCAACGGCCGGGTCGAACGTATCGACGCCGTGACACCCGACGGCCGCTATACCTTGTTCACGTCGTCGGCCAACAATCTGGTCACCGGCGACACGAACCGCAGTAATGACCTGTTCCTGCACGATGCGATCACGAACACGCTCGAACGCATCAACGTCGGCGCCGACGGCGTCGAATCGCAGGGCGTCGTCGGCAACATCGCCGGCATCAGCGATGACGGCCGTCATGTCGTGTTCGACAGCGACGCACGCAACCTTTCCGCGACGCAGACCTCAGGGCGTCGCCAAGTCTATCTGCGCGACCGCAGCGCCGGCACGACGACCTTGCTGACGCGCTATCCGAGCGGCGTCGCACCGATTTCCGACAGCGCCAACGCGCGCATCAGCGCCGACGGCCGCTACGTCGTGTTCGATACCTATGCCGCCTTCGTGGCCAGCGACGACAACGCCGAACGCGATGTCTATCGGTTCGATCGGCAAACCGGCGAGTTCGCACTCATCTCGATGACGGCCGATGGCCGCGCCGGCAACCGCGAAAGCTACGAACCGCAGATTTCGGCCGACGGCAGCAGCGTGGTGTTTTATACCTGGGCCACGAATCTGGCGCCCGGCGACACGAACACGCTCTGGGACCTCCTGCTGAGCAAGCCCGCAACCGGCACGATGCAGCGCGTGAGCGTGAAAGCGGACGGCAGCCAGCCCGTCGACTGGTTTCCGTTGCTACCGCAGAACGGCGCCCTGAGCGGCGACGGCCGCTACGTCATCTTCAACACGCCCGAGGCGCTCGTCGCCGCCGACACGAACGACGACGGCGACGGCTATCGGTACGACAGTCAGACCGGCGTACCGGAACGCGTGACGTTCGGCGCGGCCGGCGTCCAGCTCGACGAGTACGCCGAAGTCACGGCGATCTCGCGCGACGGTCGGCGCGTGCTCCTGGAGACCGCGGCCGCGAACGTCATCGCGGCGCAGCCGCGCGGCAATTCGCGTGTGTTTCTGCGCGATCTCGTCGACGGCGTCAATACGCACGTCACGTTCCGCAGCGGCGCGGAACAGTTCGGAGACGACGTCTACAGCGCGCAGATGTCCGACGACGGCAGCGTCGTCGTGGCGGCGACGATGAACGACGGCTATGTCGCCGACGACAACAACGATCTCACCGACGTCTATCGCCAGAACGGACGCAGCAGTCCGGCCGAACGTGTCTCGCGGCCGTCGCCCGACGTGACGGTGACCGCTGCCAATCACGACAGCGGCGACTGGGACCAGGGCCATGCCGCGAGCGAGGATCTGCGCTACGTCGCGTTCGGTTCGCGCGCCAGCAATCTCGTCGTCGGCGACACCAACGGAGCGGACGACATCTTCGTGCGCGACCGCCTGCTCGGCACGACCGAGCGCGTCAGCGTGAGCTCGAGCGGTGAACAGGGGCTTTGCCGCAGCAGTCGCGTCGATATCAGCGCCGACGGCCGCTACGTCGTGTTCCATAGCTGCTCGGCGCTCGTACTTCCGACGCCGTTCCCTCGCCTGGACGTCTACCGCTACGACCGACTGACACACACGACCGAGGTCGTCAGCCTGACGCCGCAGGGAACGATGCCGAATTCGTACAGCCTGTATCCGTCGATCTCCGGCGACGGTCGCTACGTGGCCTTCAGCTCCTGCGCCTCGGATCTCGTCGCCGACGACCTTGGCCCGCACTGCGACGCGTTCGTGCGCGACATGCAAACGAACGTGACGACGCTCGCGAGCCGCAGCCACGACGGGCTCGGCGCCGACGCCGAAACCTACGAAGCGACGATTTCGGGCGACGGAAATGCCGTGGCTTTCGCGACGTCGGCGACGAACCTCGTGAGCGGCGACACCAACGGCGTGCGCGACGTGTTCGTGTTCGACCGCATCGCACAATCGGTTTCCCGTGCGAGTGTCTCGTCGCTCGGCGCACAGGCCGACGGCCCTAACTATTTGCAAGGTATTTCGCGCGACGGCAAACAGATCCTGTTCACGAGCCACGCGACGAACCTCGGTCCGGCCATTCCGTTCGCCGGACTTTTCGTGCGCGACCGCGACGAGGGTGCGACGGAGCTCGTGAGCCGGACGACTACTGGCGTCGCACTGCAGGGCAATCTCAACACCGCGGCGATCTCGGCAGACGGCCGGCGCGTCGCGTTCACGACCGACGGCGGCAACGCGGGCTATGGCTACGGCCTCAAGCTCGTGCTGTTCGAACGGGACCGCGCCCGTCTCGGTCTCGTGCGGCCGATGGATGAGTACCACGGCCCCCTCGGCCAGGTGAAACTCGATGCCGACGGCAGACACCTGCTGATCGCCAGCAGCGACAATCGCCTCGTCGAGGACGACGGCAACAACTATTTCGTCGACGTATTCTTGCTCGGCAAGATCGAGGACCACCTGTTCGCGAACGAGTTCGGGCAGCCCTGATCGATCGGCAAATCGACAGTGCGATCGGCAGGCAGATCGAATCAGGACAGCCTCGCGCCGCGTTGAGAGCGCGGGCGCGTACAGTGGCGGCCTTCGATACGGAGGCCGCCATGCACCACAGCCGCTTGTGCACCCTGGTCCTCGACTGCAAGGTCGACGACCTCGCCGAGTCCGCCGCGTTCTGGAGCCGTGCGCTCGGCAAGCCCATCGTGACGCTCGATCAGGACGGTGACGGCCGCTATGCCGAACTCGAGACCGCCGACGACGAGCCCGTCATCCTGCTGCAGCGCGTCGATCACGACAGCCGCGTGCATCTGGACATCGAGACCGACGACGTGCAGGCCGAGGCCGAGCGCCTCGAGGCGCTCGGCGCGAAGAAAGTCGCGTTCCGCCACGGCCGCTGGTGGGTCATGGAAGCGCCGAGCGGCCACCGCTTCTGCGTCGTGCGTCAGCAGCGCAAGGCGTTCGGGCCGCATCTGAATCGCTGGGACTAGCGTCCCGGACACGCGCCGGATCCGCTCACGCAAGTCCGCGGCGGAACGCGCCGCGATGCCGGTCGCGGGCGCGCGGCATCGCCCCGAGCGCAGCACACCGAAGCCGCGCCCGCCGCTGCCGGAAATCCGTCGCGACGCTTAGCGTTTTTGCGGACGAACGGTCCGGCGGAAATCCCGGACGACCATTGCGGTGCCTCTCGGCACGGACCAAGCGCCATGAACGGTGCGTGTGCCGGATCGCGGACGATCCGGCACACGCCGTATGGCGTCAGGCAACGGCCGCCGATGGCTTGGAACGACGCCGCAGGGCTATCGCTTCGGCGCCGTCACTCGGCGATCGCGGCCAGCGCCTGTTCGACATCGGCGGCGCTGACGCCTTCGACCAGCGCATAGCCGTCCGCTTCGGCGAGCGTCGCGCTCGCGCGCAGTGCCGCAATGCGTTGCCCCGCGAGCTTCGGCGATTCGAAACCGTCGCTCTGCAGCAGCACGCGCTGTTCCGCGTCGACGAATTTGAAATAGAACTTGCCGTCGGCCTCGCGATACTGCTTGAACTGCGGCTTGCCGGTCTTCGCCGAATCGGAAGCCTAGGCCTACGCGGCCTGCGCCCGGAAATCGCGCAGGCCGACCGCGCCGCGCAGGTCCGCGAGGAACGGCCCCGCGATCGCGCGCGCGCGCGCGGCGCCCGCCTGCAGGATGTCTTCGATGCGCGCGGGCTGCGCGATCAGTTCTTCGTATTTCGCGCGCATCGGCGCAATGTCGCGTTCGATGCGCTCGAACACGCGCTGCTTGGCCTCGCCCCAGCCGAGGCCGTCGGCGAGTGCGGCGCGGAATTCCGCGGTTTCGCCGGACGACGCGAACGCCGAGAAAATCGGCATCAGCGCCGTGCTGTCCGGGTCCTTGGCCTCGCCCGGCAGGCGCGAGTCGGTCACGATGCGCGCGATGGTTTCCTTGAGTTTCTTCGCGCCGCCGTCGAACAGCGGCACGGTGTTGTCGTAGCTCTTGGACATCTTGCGGCCGTCGAGACCGGGCAGGGTCGCCACGCTCTCCTCGATGACGGCTTCGGGCAGGGTGAAGTAGTCGCGCCCGGCGCCGAACAGGTGGTTGAAGCGCGCGGCCACGTCGCGCGCCATCTCGATGTGCTGGATCTGGTCGCGGCCGACCG
>CAMLSI010000122.1 GCA_946482585.1 uncultured Lysobacteraceae bacterium | reverse complement strand
GATCACGTGGAGGGCGGCCGGTGCCGGTTCATTGAGCCGGCGCGGGCGGGACCGGCGCGGCGCGGCTCTCGCCGTACCAGTCGACGCGGCGCGTCAGATACATCATCAGTGCGACGACGGCCAGCAAGGTCAAAGCCCCTATCAGCAGCGAGTATTGCTCGCTGACCACGAGGCCGTACAGCAGACCGTAGACTGCAGCGAGGCTGCCGCCGAGCACGAATCCGACGCGTCGCGTCGACAGCACCGCCGCCGCATAGTCGCCGACCAGCAGCGCGACCGCCGCCGCGGCGAGCGCGTAGGCAGGCCCGAAACCGATCTGTTCCGACAGCGCGAGCAGCAGCAGGTAGAACGTGCACAGGGCGACACCGATCAGCAGGTACTGCACCGGATGCACGCGCAATTTCTTCAGCACCTCGAACAGGAAGAACGCGACGAACGTCAGCGCGATGAACAGCACGCCGTATTTCCCGGCGCGGTCGTTCTGCTGGTAGATGCTGGCGGGCTGGTACAGCGTGACGCCGAAAGCCGATGCCGCGATGCGCGACGCGTCGATTTCGCCCTCGTCCCATTGCTGGCCGTAGCCGCGATTGAGTTCGAGCACCTGCCACGATGCCTCGAAGCGCTGGTCGACGATCTCGTGCCGGACCGGCAGGAATGCGCCGGTGAAACTCGGATCGGCCCAGTCGGCCGCGAGCCTGAGGCTGGTCGTGCGTCCCGAAGGCAGGAACTGGATGCGCTCGGTCCCGGCGAGATCGAGCGCGAGTTCCAGCGTGATCGGTGCCTGGAGCAGCTGCGCGTCGAGCGTCAGCGCGGCGGTCGAATAGCCGCTCGTCATGGTGCCGGGCTGCAGGCGATAGTCCTTCCCGTTGATGCGCACGGCACGCACTTCCCGCAGCCCGCGCACATCGGCGAGCGGAATGCGCAGTTCCAGGCTGCCGACGCCCTGGGGAGCGAGCGAGCGCAGCGCAGCGAGGTCGTCGGTGTCGAAGCGCGCGTTCATCGCGATGCCCGCCGTATAGACCGGCGTCTCGTAGATGCCGTAGGCGCGCGTCGCCGTGCGCAGGCGCGCGTCGATGTCGAGCGAGACCGGCAGCAGCACCCGCGTGGCGTTGCGCTCGACCCACCCCTGGTCGGTCTTGAAGCGTTGCGGATACGTCAGTGCGAGCATGGGGCCCCCCACCGTCTGCGCTTCGCCCCAGCGCGCGGCGACCTGGGCGATGGCCTGGTCGCGCAGGCCGTTGCGCTCGCTGACGAGGCCCTGCACCTGCAGCAACGGGATGAGCATGAGCAGCGCGAGCGCGCCGATACCGAGAACCTTGAGCGTGAAGGAGTGAGCGTTGGGAAACATGGCAATGCGCCGTTCGGAAGACGCGTCTATTGCCGCCCCGGCGCGCGGCGGCCGCACGGCCGGCCGCGGGCGCGCTCCGGGCGAGTGCGGGCGCTTTGCAGGCAATACCGCTGGCACCAATCCTGCTTCGACGTGTCGGGCGTCACATACCAGGCGCCGCATCCCGTCACAGGACCACCCATGCCTTCGTCGACCCAGGAAATGCTTCTCGCACTGCGCGCACCGAATGCGCACTGGCTTGCCGCGCTCATCAATGCGCTCGACGAAGCGCTGAAAGATCCCGATTTCGGCCCGGAACAGCGCGCGCTCGTGCAGCAGTTGCTCAGCGCGGGCATCGTTCCGGCCAGCGTCGCACGCGCGGCGGAGGCGCGTTTCGAGCGCTTCGAGCACAGCTTCGGCGAGCTGCTGCCGGGCGACGCGGTCGACGAAGCCGCCATCCAGACCGATGCGCCGCTGCCGGCCGCGCGTCCGAAACTGACTCTGGTGGTCAACACGAACGCTGCCTGAAGTCCCGGCGCGACGCGCCGCTTCCGACCAGACGAAAAAAGCCCGGGCTGGCCCGGGCTTTTTCTTGTGGAACCGCTTGGCTCCCGCATCGCCGCCGGACCGGGGTCCGGCGGCGACCGAGGCTTACCTCTTGCCGCGCTGCGACTGCGGCACGCTGGCCGGCGTGATGCCGGCGCCGCCGTTCGGAACCGCCGTGCCGTTGACGGTCTGAGCCGTCAGGCTGACGCTGTCGATGCCGATGAAGTCGGAGTTCGCACCCGTCGGACCGCCGTTGGTGACCCAGTAGCGGAACGCGACGCGGCCCTGGCCCGACGTCGGCAGACCGTTGCCCGTGTTGACCGTGAACTGCGCCCAGGCCGACTTCGGATAGCCGTTGGCTCCGGTCAGGTCGTCGTTCAAGGTCAGGGTCGGGTTGATCGTGCGGACCACGGTCGGGAACGTCGTCAGTGCCGTCGCATCCGGGCTGATCGCCGTGCAGGCTCCGGTATTGCAGACGCGCACTTCGAGGCGGTCCGCATAGTCGTCGCCGTCAAGCGGGGTCGAACGCGTCCAGAACGTGACCGACGACGCGCTGTTGAACGTCATCAGCGGCGTGACCAGCCAGTTCGTGATCGTGTTGGTACCCGTCGTGTTGTTGTAGTTCGCACCGATGTACGACGTAGCCGGACCCGCCTGCGCCGCGAACACCGTGCTGCTGCCCTGGAACCACGAGGTCGAGCCGACCGGCACGCTGTTGTTCGAGGTCAGCCAGCCGAGGCCGGCGAGGGTCGTGATGTCGTCGAAGCCCTGCGTGACCGTCACGGTCGGCGGCGGCGTGCCGAAGTTGTCGGCGAAGATGCCGTCACGCGTACCGGCGACCGACAGGGTCAGACGTTCCACCGGCAGCGTGTTGTCGCTCGGCGTCAGCACGACGTAGCCGAAGGTCATCGGAACCGCGCTCGTACCGCCGTAGCCCATGTTCACGCCGATCGACAGCGCCTGCGTGGCGCCGCCGGCAACGGTGAAGTTGGACGGGGTGATCGTCACGATCGGCGCACCGGCGCTGACCATCGGAACGTAGGTCGCGGTCCAGGTCGTACCCGCAGCAACCTGGCTCTTGACGGTACGCGTGAACGAGCAGGTGACGTTACAGGCGTCATCGCGCATCGACGGCAGGTTCAGCGTCTTCGCAGCGATCGAACCGCCGCTCGGATTCGCCGCGACGAAGTTCGCGTGCGTCTCGTTCATGGTCAGCGCAGCCTTGATCGCCTTGGTCAGGTCGACGCGGCCGTTGCCGACGTCATCCGGATCCCACGGCGTGCTGGCGTTGTCGTCGAAGCCCGCGATCTTGGCGGTCAGCTGCAGTGCCGACTTGACTTCCATCGGCGTCCAGGACGGCTTGGCAGCACGGACCAGGACGGCCGAACCGGCCAGGTGCGGCGAGGACATCGAGGTGCCGCTGAGGAAGCCGTACTGGGTCGGATCCGACAGCGCCGCATAGATCTGCACGCCCGGACCGGTGATGTCCGGCTTCGTCACGTTGGCGCCGGCGATGGTCGGACCGCGCAGACTGAAGCCGGCGAGCACGTCGCCCTTCTTCTGGGTCGGATCGAAGCTCATCGTGGCCGTGGTCGGATTCGCGGCAACGAAGTCGCGGATCGCATCGCCCGGGCCCTGGACCACGCTGTACGCCGGCACGGTCGTCGGCGCGCCGGTCGTGTTCATCGACAGCGGGCCGGCCTGGTTGTTGCCGACGAGAACGAAGGCGGCGCCCGCGTTGACGGCGTTCGTGATTTTCTCGGTGAAGGAGCAGGTGCCGCGACGGACGTAGGCCACCGAGCCGGTGAAGTAACCCGCCGGGAACGGCGTGCCGGCGGTGCAGCCTTCGAGGTTGGTCGGGAAGCTCTTGATCGGCTGGTTGGTGAACGCCGTACCGACGGGGGTCGTGCTGCCCTGGGTCGCGCTGACGCCGACCGTGCTGGACGGCGGCGAACCGGGGCCGGTCAGGCTGACGAGCGCGAGCACGTTTTCATCGTGCGTCGATGCGGCGACCGTCATGGTCCAGGGACCGAGATGGTTGACCTGGGCGACCGGGTTCGTGATGGTCGCGCTGGTGTTGCCGGCCGACGCCGACACCACGATGTCGGCGTTGACCGCATCGAGGAACAGACTGTCGAAGTCGTTCCACGGATCGCGACCGCCCGAGATCGAGTAGTTGATGACGTCGACGCCGTCGGCGATCGCGTTTTCGAGCGCGGCCTGAAGGTCGGCTCCCGGACAGCTCGTGCCCGGGCAGGCCTTGTACTGGCGGATCGAGGCGCAGGGCGCGACGCCCGACATGCTCGTGAACGGCGCCGGGATGACCGGCGGCGGCGTGGTGCTCGCCGTCAGCGTGTTGCCGGCCGCGGTGCTCGACGTGTGCACGCCGTGACCGTCGTCGGGCGAGGTCGCTTCCGGGTTCGGGCCGTTGCAGGCGCCGGTGCCCACGTCGGTCGAGCTGCAGTCGACGAAGCTGCGCAGCTTCGGCGTGCCCGCGCTGAAGCCGCAGCTGGCGTCGTTGGCGAACGACGGATGATCGGAATTGGTGCCGCCGTCGACGACACCGAGAGTGACGCCGAAACCACGCGTACCCGTGCCGCCCGGAACGTTCACGCCGCTCCATACCGTGTCGGCGCCGATGAAGGTCGGGCCGCGGTAGGTGTCGAGGTGTTCGACGCCGGCAGCGCGCACCGACTTCACGCCGGGCAGGCTGCGGACGGTATCGGCTTCGGCCGTGCTGAGTTCTGCGGCGATACCGTTACGCGTGATCGCGTAATGGTGAGTAGCCTGGACGCTGCGGCCGACGGCCGACGAAATCGAGTTCACGCGACTGGCGCGAACGTCGGAGAGGAATTTGTTGTATGCGACGGCCGCCGGGCTTTTGGTGTCGAGCTTGCGCTGACCCTTGACCGAAGGAGCCGTGGCTTCGAGGGAATTGGCACCGCCGGTGTAGTACAGCAGGCCCGGTTCGTTGAACGTGATGATGTAGCTCTGCACGGCTGCAGCCGTCGACGACGACTGCGCGGTCGCCAACGGCGAGCTCACCATTCCTCCAGCCAGCACGACGCCGATAACCGACGCGAGTGCGGTTACGCGAATCGACTTACCCATGAAACCTCCCAACACAGACACACGAGAAGAACGGCCGACACTTGACCACCCGACAAGCGCAGCCGGCGCACGGAAGAACGCGGGATCACAACGAGTATTCGGAAGGCCCGGAATCGGAGCCTCACCACTCCGGGCAACCGCACTGAGACAACCGCAACATTCGTCCAGACAACTCTTATAGCACCCTGAGTAGGGCGTCACAATCTGCAATGCGGCAGAGTCAGGCCGAAAAGTTCCGCCGACCAGGGGACCTACCGGAAAACAGGTCCATAGACCTAGTTTTCAATCAAAAATATCAGTCTATCGACGCATCTCTTGCCGAGCACAGCAACAATCGCCGCGTGGCATTAAGGCAAGCACGACAACGATTCCGTCAGTGCCGTGGGTTCAATTCGTGAAGAAATCGTCGATGTCGCCGATTTCGCGCGTGATCGGCGACGGCGGCAGACTGCGCAGGAAAAGTTTTCCGTACGGACGCGAACTCAGGCGCGGATCGCAGAGCACGAGCACGCCGCGGTCGTCGACGTCGCGGATCAGCCGGCCGGCGCCCTGCTTGAGTGCGATCACGGCGGACGGGATCTGCCACTGCACGAAGGGATTGCCGCCGGCTTCGCGCATGGCCGCGAGCCGCGCTTCGAGCACCGGATCGTCCGGCGCAGCGAACGGCAGCTTGTCGATGATGACGCAGGACAGGGCTTCGCCGGCCACGTCGACGCCTTCCCAGAAGCTGGCCGCACCGAGCAGCACGCCATTGCCCGACGCGCGAAACCCCGTCAGCAGTTGCTGCCGCGGCGCGGTGCCCTGTACGAACAGCGGATACGGTTGCGAGGCGAGGCGTTCGGCCGCGCGACGCAACGCCCGGTGTGACGTGAACAGCAGGAAGGCGCGGCCGCGCGAGGCGCGCAGCACCGGCAGCACCGCATCGACGACGCGATCGGTGTAGTCGCTCGCGCTCGGATCCGGCAGGTTCTTCGGCAGATAGGTCAGCGCCTGTCGCGCATAGTCGAACGGACTCGGCAGGCTCAGGGTGACCGGATCGTCGAGGCCGAGCTGACGCGCAAAATGACCGAACTCGCCCGCAACCGACAACGTCGCCGAGGTCAATATCCATGCGGCGCGGCTCTGCTGGCGCAGCGCGCGCAGCGGCGGCGCGAGATCCAGCGGCGTCGCATTCAGCGCAAACCCGTGACTCGTGAGTTCGTACCAGTGCACCCAGTCGCGGCCGGCGCCGTCGAGGACCTGGTCGAGCTTTTCGACGAGCCCCTGGGCACGCTCGTGCAGCGTGGTCAACCCGCGCGAGCGTTCGGCCTGGCTCGCGAGCGCTGCCTCGAGCGCGTGCAGCGCGTCCTGCAGCTCGCGCAGTTCGGCCATCGCGAAACGGTCGTCTTCGATCGCGCCGAAAGCACCGCGCTGCGGCAGTTTGTCGAGCGCGAGACGCACGCGGCGCAGCGCGGACGTCGTGGTCGCGATCGGCTCGCGCAGCACTGCGAACGCGCCCGTGACCGTTGCGCACTCGGCTTCGGCATCGCTGCCGAGTTCCTGCAGTTGGCGAGCGGAGAAGCTGACCGAGAAGAACTGGCCCGCCAGATCGGGAATCTGATGTGCTTCGTCGAGCACGAACGCATTCGCGCCCGGCAGGATCTCGCCGAAGCCCTCCTGCTTGATCGCGAGATCGGCGAACAGCAGGTGATGGTTCACCACAACGAGATCGGCCTCCTGCGCCGCGCGCCGTGCCTTGACCACGAAGCAGTCGTTGAACATCGGACAGTCGGCGCCGAGGCAGTTCTCCGCCGTCGACGTCACGCGCGGCCACAGCGGCGAGTCCTCGGGCACCTCGGCGATCTCGTTGCGGTCGCCGCTGCTGCTGCGGCCGGCCCAGGCGCGCAGCGCCTGTACCTGCGCGACCTGTTCGCGGGAGCTCAGGCGCCCGTCCTTGTGGGTCTGATCGAGGCGATACAGGCACAGATAGTTCGCCCGCCCTTTCAGCAGCGCCGCCTTGATGCGCGCGCCGGTCACCTGGCGCACGCGCGGCAGATCGCGATGGAACAGCTGATCCTGCAGCGTCTTCGTGCCCGTGGACACGATGACGCGCTTGCCCGACATGACCGCGGGCACGAGGTAGGCGAACGTCTTGCCGGTGCCGGTGCCGGCCTCGGCGATCAGGATGTGCCGGTCGTCGATCGCCTCGGCCACGGCCGCAGCCATTTCCTGCTGCGAGACGCGCGGCGCGAAGCCGGGCACCTCGCGCGCGAACGGTCCTTCCGCACCGAGCAGGTCGCGGATGTCGTGCCGCACGCGGTTACAGCCGCTGGCGCGGCGGCACCTTGCAGGCAGCCACTTGCGCCTTCGCGCTGTTGGCGCTGGCCTCGTCCTTCGCCGCGCGCCGCGCCTCGACGACGGTCTGCCAGTTGCGCGCGCAGAGGCTGCCGAGACGCGGACCGAGTTCGAACGACTTGCGCGCGAGCGCTTCGGCATCCGCGTAGCGATGCAGGCCGATCAGCAGTTCGGCCTTGAGCTGCAGGATTTCCGGCGCGTCCGGCGCGAGCTTCAGCGCGCGATCCACGGCGGCGACCGCATCGACGAACTTCTGCGCGGCCTCGAGATCGGCGGCCTGCTTGAGAAATCCGTCGACGGCAGGATCGCGCAACGGCTGCACTTCCACTGACGACGCCGTGCTCTGGCCCGCCTGCCGTATCGCCAGCACGACGTCACGATCGGGCTTGACGCCCTTCTTGCCGCTCTCGCTCCCGCTGCCCGCGCCGCCGCAGCCGGCCAGCACTGCCAACACCGCTGCCGCGACCGGCCACCGCCATTCCCTACCGCTGCGTTTCATAGTTTCCCAGCCCATCCCTCGACACCTCGATATCCGACGAAGGCGGCGCCGCATCACTGCGGATTGCCGCCGAACCAGTCGCGCAAACGCTCCATTGTGCACCCTTGCTCCTGCTCCGGAACATAGCCGGCCATGAACGGCAATTGCCGCGCGCCCGGGCAATCCGGTTCGGTGCGCTGCCCGGATTCCGGGTTGACCCAGGCCAGTTCGATACCCTGGCCCAGGTTCAGGTCCAGCGGCCGCGTCGGCAGCACATCGAACAGCGCCATCCAGACGCGCAGCGCGCCGGTTGCGCCGACGAGACCGGTCGGTTTGTTGTCGTCGCGACCGACCCAGACGACGGCGAGGTGATCGGCACTGAAGCCCGCGTACCAGCTGTCGCGCGAATCGTCGCTGGTGCCGGTCTTCCCGGCGCTGTTCAGCGCCGCGAGCGGACCGGCGCCCACTGCACGCGCGGTGCCGCGCAGGTTGACCTGTTGCATCGCATAGGTGACCAGCCGCGCGGCTTCGACGTAGTCGCCGGCGCCGGGCTTGCTGCCGTAGCGACGCAACGGCTTGCCGTCGCGATCGAGCACGCCGCGCACGGCGATGACCGGCAGTGCGTGGCCGTCGGCGGCGAAATACTGATAGAGCTGCGCGACTTCGAGCGGCGACAGATCGAGCGCGCCGAGCAGCAGCGATGGGTTCGGATTGATCTCCCGACCGAAACCGAACGACTCGATCAGCGCACGCACGCGATCGACGCCGATCAGCATGCCGAGCCGCACCGTCGAAAGATTCCACGAGTTCGCGAGCACGTCGATCAGCGCCACGCGGCCGTGGGCCGTCTTGTCGGCGTTCTGCGGCATCCAGTTCTTGCCGTTGGGCTGCGGCAGGCTGACCGGCGCATCCTCGACGATGCTCGCGAGCGAATAGCGCTGCGGCTGTGCGAGCGCCGCAAGGAACACGAACGGTTTGACCAGCGAACCGATCGGCCGGCGCGCGTCGAGCGCGCGATTGAAACCGGGCTGGTCGGGTGCGCGATCGCCGATCACGGCCTGCACTTCGCCGTCGTGCGCACCGGTCACGACCAATGCAGCCTGGGTGTCGTCCTGCTTCTTGCCGAGTGCCGCCAGACTGTCGCGCAACGCCTTCTCGGCCGCGAGCTGGGTCGCCGGAGCCAGCGTGGTCAGCACCGAAAGACCGGCGCCGCGCAGCGCCGCGTCGTCATAGTCGCGCTTGAGCTGCGTGCGCACGAGATCGATGAAGGCCGGAAAGCGGTTGCGCGGCAATCCGGGCGTTTCCGAGATGCCGAGCGGACTGGCCTTGGCGCGCGCGAGCTCGTCGGCATCGAGCAGGCCGGTGTCGGCGAACTGCTGCAGCACCAGATTGCGGCGCGCCTGTGCGCGCTCGGGATAGCGGCGCGGATCGTAGTAGCTCGGCCCCTGCACGAGGCCGATCAGCAGCGCGACGTCGGGCGCGCGCAGCGTGTTGAGTTCGCGGCCGAAGTAGAACTCGCTCGCCGCGGCGAAACCGTGCACCGCCTGGCCACCCTGCTGCCCCAGGAAGATCTCGTTGACGTAAGCCTCGAGAATGCGATGCTTTTCGTAGCGGGCCTCGATCAGCAGCGCGAGCAGCGCTTCGTTGCCCTTGCGCAGGAAGTTCTGCCCGCGGTCGAGGAACAGGTTCTTGACGAGCTGCTGCGTCAGCGTCGATCCGCCCTGCACGACATGGCCGGCGGTGAGATTCGCCCAGCTCGCACGCAGGATCGCGATGAAATCGACGCCGTGATGATGCTTGAAGTTGCGATCCTCGACGGCCTGCAGGCCGGTGACGAGCAGCGGCGGCATCTGGCCGAGCTTGGCGACGCGGCGTTCTTCCTGTTCGGCGCCGTAGAGCGTCGCGATGCGTGCCGGATCCAGGCGTACGCGATCGAGCGCCTTGCCGCTGTCGATGTCCCTGATCGCGGCGACGCGCGAGCGCGCGAGCGTGACTTCGACGCGGCGAGCCTTCTCCATTCCGTCCAGCGACGCGAACGCGCGGCGCGAGATCACGAACCGGTCGCCGTCGCGCATGAAGCTGCCGGGCGCGCGCGCGCCGGTGATCTCGTCGTAGCGCGCGGCTTCGAGTTCGACCTTCAGCGTGAGCGCATCGAGCGGCATGCCCGGCGCGAGTTCGAGCGCGCGTGCGTAGATGCGCGTCGGGGTTTCCCAGGACAGGTCGTCGAAACGCTCGCGCACCTGCGCGTCGAGGTACAGCGCGTACGGCACGACGAAGGCGACGACGAAACCGAGGCCGAACCAGAACGGCGCGCGCAGCCAGCGCCAGAGCAGACGCGCCAGCTCGGCGCAGCGGGTCAGGAATGACAAGACGGAACCCAGGCCAGTGGAGTCGAGCCGCCGCGCGGGAGAGCACCGCGCAACGGCACCGGAATCATCGCCGCGCGCCGGGCGGCGGCGAGGCCGGCGCAGTGTACCCGATGCGGCTGAACCGCTGGCGGCGACCGCAACGGTTTCGTCGGGAGCGCCTATCCGCGATAATCCCGGCCTTTTTCGCGTGCGCGGTTTTGCCTGCGCAACAAGGACTTAACGAAACGTGCCCCTGCTCTCCTCCGCTACGCCCCGCGCCGGACTGCTCGTCCACGGCGACGCCCCTGCCGATGTGTGGCGTTCGCTGCCGGCCCAGCTTCCGTCCGGCGTCGCGTTCGCGACCACGCTGACCCGGGACGTACCGACGGCGGTCGAGCGCATCGAACTCGCCGAGGATTCGCCGGCCGCACTCCTCGCGGCCGGCCGCGAACGCTGGCCCGGCCGGCATCTGATCCTGTTGCGCGGCGACACGCATTTGCCGCCGTACTGGGTCGAGCGCCTGCTCGCGGCGCTCGAGGCGGACGACGTGCTCGCCGCGAGCCCGCTCGACGACGGCGACTGGCATCCCTGCCCCGGCGCCGGTGCGGACGTCGAGCGCATCGATGCGCTGTGCCATGCCTACGGCCGCGGCATCGCGTTCGACGCCGGCGACGTCTCGGCACGCGTCAGCGCATGGCACGGCGAGCGAGTCGCAACGCTCGATCTCGCGCTCTTGCGGACGCTCGGCGCGGCAGCGACTGCCGCGGGACGATTGCTGCGCCTGGATCATCTCTACGTCGCATCGCCGCGCCCGGCTCGACGGCGCAGTGACGATGCGGGCCCCGTACGCCTCGGCGAACTGCGCGGACAACTGGCCGAAGCGCTCCGACAACCCGGCCTGCAGCCGGCCCGGTTCGGTCGCGACGGCCGCCCCGTGCTGCTGCACGTGCTGCATGGCTGGGGCGGCGGTGCCGAACGTTTCGTACGCGATCTGGCCGCGAGCGACACGACGCACGCGCATCTCGTGCTGCGCGCACACGGCGATTTCTCGCGCCGCCGCTACGGGGAATTCCTCGAACTGCACGACGGCAGCCTGCTCGGTCCGCCGCTGCGACGCGTAGCCCTGCCCGCAGCCATCGCCGACACGGCGCTGCAACATCACGACTGGACGCACTTCTTCCGCGACGCGCTGGCACGCTTCGCGGTCGATGCCGTCGTCGTTTCCTCGCTGATCGGACACAGTCTCGACGCACTGCGCAGCGGTCTGCCGACACTCGTCGTCACGCACGACTGCTATCCGCTCTGGCCGCAGTTGCACCGGGATTTCGGCGACGAAACACTGGCGTTCGACGCGGCGCAGCGCGCGCTCGACCTGCAGTCCGCCGACGAGGGTTTCGAGTTCGCGAGCCGCGAGCCGGAATACTGGCGCCGACTGCGCGACGCCTACGTCGCTGCGCTGCGCGGCGCTTCCGCGCGCCTCGTCGCACCGAGCCGGACGGCGCTCGCGAACGTACTGCGCCTCGCACCCGAGTTGCGCGACCTGCCGGCACGCGTGATCGCTCACGGTACCGCACCGTTCGCCGATGCCGCACTGCAGCCGCCGCCGCGGCGTCGCGAGGCACTGCGCCTGCTCGTGCCGGGACGCGTACGTCGCGGCAAGGGTGCGCAATTGCTCGAGGCGCTGCTGCCCGGATCGAAGAAGAAGCTCCGC
>CAMLSI010000121.1 GCA_946482585.1 uncultured Lysobacteraceae bacterium | reverse complement strand
TCGCTCGCGGCCGCGCCGCAGGCGCCGAAGGCCGACACCGACAACAGCGCCGGCTGAGCGCACAGACCACGGGGAATCCACTCATGGCGCAGAATCAAGCTCTCCAGGAAAAGCAGACTGCTTTCGCCGAAGCCGGCGATTTCGCCTCGCTGCTGCAGAAAGAGTTCAAGCCCAAGACCGACGAAGCCAAGGAGGCCGTGCAGATCGCCGTGCGCACGCTCGCCGAGCAGGCGCTGTCGAACACGGTCACGATCGGCCACGACTCGTACAAGGCGATCGAAGCGATCATCGCCGAGATCGACCGCAAGCTGTCCGAGCAGATCAACGCGATCATCCATCACGCCGACTTCCAGCAGCTCGAGAGCGCCTGGCGCGGTCTGCACTATCTCGTCAACAACACCGAAGTCGACGAGATGCTCAAGATCAAGTTCCTGCCCATCTCCAAGCGCGACCTGCATCGCACCTTGCGTCGCCACAAGGGCATAGGCTGGGATCAAAGTCCCATCTTCAAGAAAATTTATGAAGCGGAATACGACCAGCTCGGCGGCGTGCCCTACGGCTGCATCGTCGGCGACTATCACTTCGATCATTCGCCGCCGGACGTGGAACTGCTGACGGAAATGTCGAAGATCGCGGCCGCGTCGCACTGCCCGTTCATCGCGGGCGCGGCGCCCACGACCATGCAGATGGAAACCTGGCAGGAGCTCTCGAATCCGCGCGACCTGACCAAGATCTTCGAGAACACCGAATACGTCGCCTGGCGCAGCCTGCGCAATTCGGAAGACTCGCGCTACCTCGGTCTGGCGATGCCGCGCTTCCTCGCGCGTCTGCCCTATGGCGTGCGCACGAACCCGATCGACGAATTCGATTTCGAGGAATCGACCGACGGCGCGAACCACAGCGCCTATTGCTGGGCCAATTCGGCCTATGCGATGGCCGTGAACATCAACCGCTCGTTCAAGTACTACGGCTGGTGCACGTCGATCCGCGGCGTCGAATCCGGCGGTGCGGTCGAAGGCCTGCCGACGCATACGTTCCCGTCGGACGACGGCGGCGTCGACATGAAGTGTCCGACCGAAATCGCAATCTCCGACCGCCGCGAAGCCGAACTCGCAAAAAACGGTTTCATGCCGCTGATCCACCGCAAGAACACCGATATCGCCGCGTTCATCGGCGCGCAGTCGCTGCAGAAGCCGGCCGAGTACTACGATCCGGATGCAACCGCGAATGCGAATCTCGCTGCGCGCCTGCCGTACCTGTTCGCGTGCTGCCGCTTCGCGCATTACCTGAAATGCATCGTGCGCGACAAGATCGGCTCGTTCATGGAGCGCGACGACATGGAGCGCTGGCTCAACGACTGGATCATGAACTACGTGGACGGTGATCCGGCCAATTCTTCGCAGGAGACCAAGGCGAGCAAGCCGCTGGCTGCCGCCGAGGTCCAGGTGCAGGAGGTGGAAGGCAATCCCGGCTTCTATACCTCAAAGTTCTTCCTGCGGCCGCACTATCAGCTCGAAGGGCTGACCGTGTCGCTGCGCCTGGTTTCCAAGCTTCCGTCCGTCAAATCCGGCGGGCAGTGAGGGCTGAGCGAGGCCTATACCAACGCTCGGCAGGACTGAATCGGCTCCCCCTGGTGTAAAGGCCGGTTCTTTTTATCCATCGAAGTTAAGGACTAAACGTATGGCATCTCTCGGAATGGGCAACCTCCTCGCGTCTCCGCAGCTGTCGGTCGACACGGCCCCCAAAGACTCGCAGCAGGACTTCCACCTCAAGATCGCCGGCATCAGCGGCGAATCGAAGGACTCCAAGCATAGCGGCGAAATCGACGTGCTGAGCTGGGGCTACGCCGTGAGCCAGTCGTCCTCCACCCACACGGGCGGCGGCGGCGGCGTCGGCAAGGCCAATTTCAGCGAATTCGTGTTCACGCACTATGTGGACAAGGCGACCGCGAACCTCATGAAGTACTGCGCCAGCGGCAAGCACGTCACGGAAGTCGTGCTGGCCTGCAGCAAGGTCGGTGACGGTGCTCAGCAGTACATGACCGTGACGCTGAACGACGTACTGATCACGCACGTGCGTCCGGTCGGTGCGACCAACAGCCCGCGCGTGATCGAAGAAGTCGGCCTGTCCTACGCCAAGATCAAGGTCGAGGTGAAGGAACAGAACGCCGACGGTTCGCTGGGCGCAGCCACCACGGGCGCCTGGGACGTCAAGCAGAACAAGGCGGCCTAAGCAACTCAGCGACGCCAGCTTCATCGCCGGCGTCGACTTGTCCGTTCCCGGTGCGGAGACGGCGAAAGCCGCTCTCCGTCACCGGCGTGGAGACGGCGACAGCCGCACTCCGCCACTGGCATATTTGCCGTGAACCTGCAGGAAACCGTTGCGCATGGACGCCACCTTGTCTGCCACGATGCGCCGCGACCAGACCCTGGCCGAACAGCAGGCCGATCTCGTCGCCAAGATCCGCACTCAACCGGACAGCCTGCCGCTGCGCGTGCATCTCGCCCAGCTCAGCATGCTCACCGGCAACTGGACGCGCGCGGTCGCGCAGTTGCAGACCGCTGCCACGCTTGCCGCCTCGGCGATTCCGATGGCGCAGATGTACCGCGAAGCGATCCGCTGCGAACTGCAGCGCGAAAAAGTGTTTGCCGGCGAACTGCCGCCGCAGACGATCGGCGAACCCGAACCCTGGTTCGCGACCCTGACCCAGTCCCTCGCGAGCCGCGGCAAGGACGATGCGCTCGCCGACGAACTCATGCAGCAGGCGTTCGACGCTGCGCCCGCGACGCCGTTCGTGCTCGACGGCACGCCGGTCGAATGGCTCGCCGACGCCGATTCGCGTCTCGGCCCGGTCTGCGAAATCATCCTGAAAGGCCAGTACTACTGGCTGCCGTTCGATCACATCCAGAAACTCGAATTCGAAGCGCCGAGCGATCTGCGCGACCTGGTCTGGCTGCCGGGCCGGCTCACCCTGCGCAACGGCGGCCAGCACGTCGTGCTCGTGCCGAGTCGTTATCCACGCAGCTACGGCCAGGCCGACGAACGCCTCGTGCTCGCATCGCTGACGACGTGGCAGCCGATCGGCGAAGACGCCTACGCCGGCCTCGGCCAGCGCAGCTGGGTCAGCAACGTCGACGATCATGCATTCCTCAGCGTGCGCTCGCTCGAACGCGCGGGCGAGGACGCCGCCGGCGACGAAGCGGCCGGCGATGAGTAGCTCCAAGCCGCTGCAGGGAGCACGTTCGACCCGGCTCCTGCCGGTGCTGCTGGATCGGCTGACCGACCACCATCCGGACAACCGCAACGAAGCGCTGCAGGAACGCACGATGACGAAGGCTGCGTTCCGCCAGTCGGTGCTGCGCGACATCTCGTTCCTGCTCAACACGACGAATGCCGAAGCCGAGACCGATCTCGCCGGCGCCGACGAGGTGCGGACGTCGGTCGTGAATTTCGGCGTGCCGGCACTGTCCGGGCGCCATCTGATCGACGACGATCTCGACGAAGTGCAGGCGGCGATCAAGGTCGCGATCCGCACGTTCGAGCCGCGCGTGCTGCCCGAATCCCTCGTCGTGAAAGTCCTGCCGTCGGAAGACGGCTACCGCACGCACAACCAGCTGACCATGGAAATCCGCGGCCAGCTCTGGTCCGAACCGTATCCGATCGACCTGCTGCTGCGTTCGCGCGTCGATCTCGAGAGCGGGCAGATCCTTCTCGAAGACCTGATGGGTTAGCGCCATGGATCCGCGCCTCGTCGGCTACTACAACACCGAACTCAACTACCTGCGCGAACTCGGCGCCGAGTTCGCGGCGAACAATCCGAAGATTGCCGCGCGCCTGGGCATGCGCGACATCGAGATCGCCGATCCCTACGTCGAGCGGCTGCTCGAAGGCTTCAGCTTTCTCACCGCGCGCGTGCAGCTCAAGATGGATGCGGAGTTCCCGCGTTTCTCGCAGCGGCTGCTCGAAGTCATCTATCCGAACTATCTCGCGCCGACACCGGCCATGTGCATCGTCCAGTTCACGCCGGGCGAGATGACCGGCAATCAGGGCGACTCGTTCCGCATCGAGCGCGGCGAGCGGCTGCGCGCGCCGAGCCCGATCGAAGGCCAGGCCGGGTGCGAATTCCGTACCGCGCACGACGTCGATCTGTGGCCGCTGCGCATCGCGAGCGCGCGCTTCGAGGGCGTGCCGACCGACGTGCGCGTGAACCGGCTGCGCCAGGATCTCCCGGTCAAGGCCAGCCTGCGCCTGAACTTCCAGTTCAACGCGCCGCTGAGCGGCAAGAGCCCGCCGCCGGATCGCATTTCGCTGCATCTGGCGGGCAGTCCGCACATCACGTCGCGATTGCACGAACTGCTCTGCGGTCACGTGCTCGGCGTTTCGGTGCGTGCGCGCACCAAGAAGACCGCGACGGAATGGCGCCAGCTCGGCGCCGGCGCGGTGCAGCCCGAAGGGTTCGACGACGCGCAGTCGCTGCTGCCCTACAACGGGCGCGGTTTCCAGGGCTATCGGCTGCTACACGAATATTTCGCGTTCCCGAGCCGCTATCACTTCGTCGCCCTGACGGGCCTGCGCAGTGCGCTCCAGGGAATCGAGGCGCTGGACGGGTTCGAGGTCAGCATCCTGCTCGATCAGGATGTCAGTGAACTCGAGACCGTCGTCGATGCGACGCATTTCCTGCTGTTCTGCTCGCCCGCGGTCAACCTGATCTCGATGCGCTCGGATCGCATCCAGGTCGGCGACAGCCGCTACGAGCTCCATGTCGTGCCCGATCGCACGCATCCGCTGAACTACGAGGTCTACAGCATCGAGCAGGTCGAAGGTTTCGGTCGCGACAACGCCATCGAAGCGAAATTCCGGCCGTTCTACTCCAGCCTCGTCGGCGACCGCGGCAATCACGGCACCTATTTCTCGGTACGGCGCGAACCGCGCCTCGCGTCGAGCACGGTGGCGCGCCACGGCGCGCGCACGACCTATCTCGGTTCGGAAGTGTTCCTGTCGCTCGTGAATCAGCACGAGGCGCCTTACGGATCCGGCTTGCGTCAGCTCGGCGTCGAAATGACGGTGACGAACCGCGACCTCGCGATGCTCATGGCCGTCGGCGGACAGCACGACCTCGTGCCGGTCGATTCGGTGCCGGTCAGCGGCGTGCGCGTGCTGCAGGGCCCGACGCGGCCCGTACCGGCCGTGCCCGAAGGCGAGATCAACTGGCGCCTCATCAGTCATCTCGGCCTCAACTACCAGACCTTGACCGACCTGAGCCCGGAACAGGGCGCGCTCGCGTTGCGCGAACTGCTGAGCCTCTACACCGCGCTCGGCGACGCGGCGGTCGCGCGTCACGCGAACGCGGTGCTGCAGACCCGGCTCACGCCGATCACGCGGCGACTGCCCGGCGCCGGCCCGATCACGTTCGGCCGCGGCGTCGGTATCGACATCACGATCGACGAAAGCCATTTCGCCGGCACGAGTCCGTACCTGTTCGGCGCCGTCATGGAGCAGTTCCTTGCGCGCCACGTCGCGCTGAACACGTTCACCGAAACGCGGCTGGTCAGCGCGCAGCGCGGTCAGCTCGGCCAGTGGGCGCCGCGCTTCGGGCGGAGACCGGTCGCATGAATGCGCCGGAAAAACCGCACCAGGAAGCCATGCTCACGCAGGAACAGGCGCGCGACATCGCCGCGCTGTGGCAGGCGCTCGAGCAGACGCCGCACGCCTACGACCTGTTCGCGCTGCTGCGTCGCGTGGAAGCGCTGCATCCGCATTTCCCGCGGCTCGGCCGCGCGAAGCGTCCGTCGCAGGAGCCGCTGCGCATCGGCCAGGAGCCCTCGTCGTTCTTCGCGCCTTCGACCATCGCGCGGCTCGACAAGCCGCGGCGCAAGGGCGGGCCGAAGCTCGTGATCCACAGCTTCGGCCTGTTCGGCCCGAACGGCCCGCTGCCGCTCGTGATGACCGAATACGCGCACGAGCGCGCGATCCATCACGGCGACCGCACGCTCATCGAATTCGCCGACATCTTCCATCACCGCCTGACCCTGCTGTTCTATCGCGCCTGGGCCGACGCTCAGTCGACGGTGAGCCTCGATCGGCCGCAGGACGAGAAATTCACGCGGCACGCCGCGAGCACGATCGGCTACGGCCTCGGCGCCACGCGCGATCGCGACAGCGTCCCCGACCACGCGCGGCTCAATCACGCCGGCCATCTCGTGCGCCAGACGCGCAACGCCGAAGGCCTCGCGCGCATCCTCGCGAACTTCTTCCGCGTTCCCGCGGCGATCGAGGAATTCGTCGGCCGCTGGCTCCCGCTGCCGCGCGACCAGCGTTCGCGGCTCGGCGCGAATCGCGGCAGCCGCCTCGGCGTCGATCTCGTCGCCGGCAACGCGGTCTGGGATCGCCAGCACCGCTTCCGCGTGCGCCTCGGTCCGATGCCGCGCGCCTCGTACGACGACCTGCTGCCGCCGGGTACGGGCCATCGCCAGTTGCTCGACTGGGTGCGCACCTACATCGGCATCGAGCTCGACTGGGACGTGCGCCTCGTGCTGCGCCGCGCCGATGTGCCGCAGGCGCGTCTCGGCGGCGATACGCGGCTCGGCTGGTCCACCTGGCTCGGCCGCGGCGTGCCGCGCGACCGCGACGATCTCGTGCTCGACCCCGAGCGCATCCGGCGCGAGCGCGCCGGGCCCGCCGCCGCAGCGGCGTAACCGTGTTCACCCTGTTGTTTCGCCAGACTCGCACTACGGAATTCGAACCATGATCAGGCCCGACTCGCGTATCTCGTTCTACTCGCTCCGTACCGCCGCGGCGCTGATCTTCGGATTGTGCAGCGCGGCGGCGTTCGCAGCGCCGCCGCCCGATCCCGCGCTGGTGCAGGCACTGGCCGGCATCTGGCAGGGCCAGCAGATCACGGTCACGCCGCTCAGCGATGCGTTCACGCGCGATCCGTCGGTCGATCCGCCGCGCTATACCGTGCCCGTCAAGGATGCGCCGGCCTACATCACGATCGACGCCGAACACGCGGAAATCGAATACGGCCGCAAGACCTTCGCCGCGAACGAATCGCCCTGGGGCCCGTTTCCGCTGCTCAATACCGACGACGCCGAGCTGCTCGAAGTCACCCTGCCGAAAAAGAAATACGTCGTGATCGCCGGCATCGGTGCCGGCCTCTACGGCATCGGCGACTGGCAGCGCTTCGGTTTTCTTCATGTCATCGACACCAGCGTGCGCGGCGCGCCGGTCTACTACCCGCTGTTCGCCGAAGCCGGTTTGCGCGACAAGGTGATCGGCCGCCTGCCGAACTCGAACGTGCTGAATTTCGCGCGCCTCGTGCCGTCGCGCTGGGCCACGAACACGCAGATCAACGGCTACGAAGTGCTGCTGTATTCGCTGCTGCCGCGCGGACCCGAGCGCGTCGTCGGCGACGACGGCCGCCCGCTCGCCTATTCGCTGACGCGCGACGACGCGAACGCGCCTTGGGTGCTCACGCGCACGCCGGCGACGCCGATCGCGAACGTGCGCGACGATGCCGGGCGCGCGTTCAGCGCGCCGCCGATGAAGAACGCATTGCCGCCGCCGGCCGCGGCAACCGGCACGGCGGCGACGCCGGCTGCCAACGCCGGCGGCAGCGCCGAGGCGACGGTCGCGGCGAGCACGACCGAAGACCCGGCCGCCGCGAAGAAGAGGGCACGCAAGGAAAAGAACGACGCGCGCAAGCAAGAGGTCAAGGACGCGGCGACCGACATCGCCAAGGACGCCGCGAAAGATGCCGCGTCCGAAGCCGCGTCCGAAGCCGCGAAGAAAGCCATTCCCTCCATCCGGTGAAGGAACGCCAGACCCATGAGCGAGATCAGTCGTACCGCGCTGTTCGGCAAGCTCAATCCGCTGCTGTACAAGGGCGTGGAAGGCGCTGCCGTATTCTGCAAATTGCGCGGAAATCCCTATGTGGAGCTCGTGCACTGGCTGCACCAGCTGCTGCAGAACAACGACAGCGACCTGCACCGGATCATCCGTCACTACCAGCTCGACGCGGCGCGGCTGGCGGCCGACATGGTCAAGGCGCTCGACCGCCTGCCGACCGGCGCGACCGCGATCAGCGACCTGTCCGATCACCTGCAGAACGCGGTGGAGCGCGGCTGGGTCTACGCGACGCTGATGTTCAACCAGAGCCAGGTGCGCGGCGCGACCCTGCTGCTGGGCATCCTCAAGACACCGAGCCTGCGCACCGTGCTCTATGCGATGTCCAAGGAATTCCAGGTCATCGATCCGGAGAAGTTCGCGAACGAGCTGGCGAAAGTCGTTGCCGGTTCGCCCGAGGACCAGCAGGGCGCGACCGACGGCAGCGGCCTCGATGCGAGCGGCGGCCCGGGCGAAGTCAGCGGCGCGATGGCGCCGGCGCAACTCGGCAAGCAGGAAGCGCTGCGCAAGTTCGCGGTCGACCTGACCGAGCGCGCGCGCAAGGGCGAGATCGATCCGATCACGGGCCGCGACGACGAAATCCGCCAGATCATCGACATCCTGATGCGGCGCCGGCAGAACAATCCGCTGCTGACCGGCGAAGCCGGCGTCGGCAAGACCGCCGTCGTCGAGGGCTTCGCCGTGCGCATCGCGAGCGGCGACGTGCCGCCACAATTGCAGGAAGTCTCGCTGCTGATGCTCGATATCGGCCTGCTGCAGGCCGGCGCGAGCATGAAGGGCGAATTCGAGCAGCGGCTGCGCCAGATCATCGACGAAGTACAGGCGAGCCCGAAGCCGATCATCCTGTTCATCGACGAAGTCCATACGCTGATCGGCGCCGGCGGCGCCGCCGGCACGGGCGATGCGGCCAACCTGCTCAAGCCGGCGCTCGCGCGCGGCACCCTGCGCACGATCGGCGCGACGACCTGGAGCGAATACAAGAAGCACATCGAGAAAGACCCCGCGCTGACGCGGCGCTTCCAGGTCGTGCAGGTCGACGAGCCCGACGAGGACAAGGCGATCGCGATGGTGCGTGGCATCGTCGCGATCCTCGAAAAGCATCACAAGATCACGCTGCTCGATGAGGCCGTGACGGCCGCGGTGCGCCTGTCGCACCGCTACATTCCGGCGCGCCAGTTGCCCGACAAGGCTGTCAGCCTGCTCGACACGGCCTGCGCGCGCGTCGCCGTGAGCCAGCACACGACGCCGGCCGAACTCGAAGACTGCCTGCGTCGCATCGAAGTGCTGCGCACCGAGCAGAGCATCATCGAGCGCGAGGACGCCGTCGGACTCGACGTCGCCGAGCGGCGCGGGCGCTGCGAGGCGCTGCTCGCGCAGGAACTCGAGCGCGAACAGGGATTGCGTCAGCGCTGGGACCAGGAAAACGAACTCGCGACGCGCCTGCTCGACTTGCGTTCGCGCCTGCGCGACCTCGCCGCGGCGGCCAAGGCCGCCGCCGAAGCGGAAGCCGCCGGCGAAGCGCCGGCAGCCACCGCACCGGCAGCGGCCGGCGGCGACGCCGTCGCCGAACCCGTGCCGGACCGCGCGTTCCTGCTGGCCGAACACGCGGCCGTGCAGGCCGAACTCGAAGCGCTGCAGGGCGAATCGCCGCTGATCCTGCCGGCCGTCGACGAAACCGCGGTCGCGTCCGTCGTCGCCGACTGGACCGGCATTCCGGTCGGGCGCATGGTGCGCGACGAGATCACGGCCGTGCTGCAGCTCGTCGACACGCTCGACCGCCGCGTCGTCGGCCAGCGTCACGCGCTCGAACTGGTCGCCAAGCGCATCCAGACCTCGCGCGCGCGCCTCGACAATCCGAACAAGCCGATCGGCGTGTTCATGCTGGTCGGCCCGTCCGGCGTCGGCAAGACCGAAACCGCACTCGCGCTCGCCGAAAGCCTCTACGGCGGCGAACAGAACCTCATCACGATCAACATGAGCGAATTCCAGGAAGCGCATACCGTTTCCACGCTCAAGGGGGCGCCGCCGGGCTATGTCGGCTACGGCGAGGGCGGCGTGCTGACCGAGGCGGTGCGGCGCAAGCCGTATTCGGTCGTGCTGCTCGACGAAGTGGAAAAAGCGCACTCCGACGTGCACGAGCTGTTCTTCCAGGTGTTCGACAAGGGCTGGATGGAGGACGGCGAAGGCCGCGCGATCGATTTCCGCAACACGATCATCCTGCTGACATCCAACGTCGGCACCGATCTCGTCATGAAGCTCACGGCCGATCCGGAACTCGCGCCGGAACCCGAAGCCTTGAACAAGGCGCTGCGCGAACCGCTGCTGCAGAAGTTCCCGCCGGCGTTCCTCGGCCGCCTCGTCACGATTCCGTACTACCCGCTCAGCAACGACACGCTCGCGCGCATCGTCAAGCTGCAGCTCGGCCGGATCCAGAAGCGCATCGCCGAGCAGCACGGCATCGAATTCAGCTACGGCGACGACGCGGTGCAGCTCGTCATCAAGCGTTGCACGGAAGTCGAATCCGGCGGCCGCATGATCGACGCGATCCTCACGCACACGGTATTGCCGACCGTGAGCCGCGAATTCCTGACCTGTCTCGCCGCGGGACGCAAGCTCGCATCGATTCGCCTCGAAGTGACCGCCGACGATTTCGCCTACCGCTACGGCTACGCCGAAGACGCGACGGAAGCCGTCGCGGCCACCGTCTGATTCCGACCCAAGGAGCAGCAGCCATGCCATCCCCGACTCTTCCCGGTCCGCTCGGTATCGACAGCAACAGCTGCGGCATCGACTTCGGCACGCTGATGCGCGTGGTCACGCCGTGTCCGACCTTCATTCCCGAAAAACCGGCGCAGGCGCTGCTCGCGCCGGCGGGCGGCGTGCCGGGCTACAGCATCGACGCGGCGGTCAAGCACGTCGACGCGAGCGCGCATACCAAGAGCCAGGGCCGCTGCGCGCGCTACGTGCGCGAGGCGATCGAAGCCGGCGGCGTCAAGATTCCGCTGCCGCGCCCGGTCTACGCGAAGGACTATGGTCCCGTGCTGTCGCAGCTCGGCTTCACGAAAGTGCCGTCGGTCGCCTATTCGCCGAAGCGCGGCGACATCGTCGTGCTGCAGCCGCCATCGGGACAGGTCGCCGGGCATATCCAGATGTTCAACGGCAGCAAATGGGTGTCCGATTTCGTGCAGGGCACTGACATCTATCCGGGCCCGGGCTATCGCAAGGATCAGGTGTCGTATGAAGTCTTCCGTCCGTAGACCCGGCGTACTGCGGCGCTGCGCGGCGGGCCTGCTCGTCGCGTTCGCGCTCGTCGGCTGCGCCGCCGTAGTCGCTGCCGGTGCCGCGAAGAAAACGCCGGCCGTTCCGTCATTGATGAACGATCCGTTGCTGGGTCTGCGTTACGACACGACGCAGGTCCGCTTCGAACGCGTGCCGGCCGCACTCGCGAAGAAAGCCGATCTCGGGAGTCTGCCGCAGTGGATCTATGCGCGCAGCGAGGCGAACGGCAGCACGTTGTACGTCGTTTCCGGCTTCCTGCACGTCGAATCGGACGATCCCGGCCAGCACGATTCCTCGATAGAGCCGGATTTCGGCGCCGTCGTGAGAACGAGCGGCGACAAGGTCGATGTGCTCGGCGTGCCGGATCGCCTCTACGGCGACGACGCGATCGTCACACCGCAGGAACTGAAGCCGCTGCTCGCCGATGCGGTCAGACGTTATGTCGCCGCGTGGGGAAGCAAGCAGTCGCTCCAGACGGCATTGGATACGTTTGAACAACCTGACGTAGTGCCCGTCTCATTGCGCGAGGCACTTCAGGCGCAAGATCTGCGCGTCGGTGCCGCAGGGGGGCGCTGACGCCGTAGTCGATGGCGAGTAGTCGTTGTTCCGCGTCGATGCGCGTCGGCGCGCGGACCCGTTTGACTGATTTTTGCTCGGGGGATTCCATGAACCGCACCTTGAACGTCACCACGCCTCTCGGCCCGGAAGTGCTGCGCTT
>CAMLSI010000120.1 GCA_946482585.1 uncultured Lysobacteraceae bacterium | reverse complement strand
GCTGGTCGACCTGGCGCCCGCGCGGCAACCCGATGCGCTTCGTCCCCGTCGCGGCACCGGACGGCGCCTTGTCCGACGCCTTCATCACCGCGCTCGCGGCGGCGCGCGACGGCAGCCTCTGGATCGGCTCCAATGCGGGTCTCGCGCGCTGGTTCCACAATGAATTGACGACGGTGTCGGACGATACGCGGCCGGTAGGCGCGTTGCTGGAAGATGCGCAAGGAACGATCTGGCTCGCACGCGGCAGACGCCGCGGCGATCCGCCGGCACCGCCGACGATCTGCCGCGTGGAGGGCAACGCCCAGCACTGTTTCGGCGAAGACGAGGGCCTGGATTTCGGTGCCGCCACCTGCTGCATCGGCGCCATCGTGCAGGAAGGCGACGGCACGTTCCTGATCAGCACCGATCAGGGCGTCGTGCGCTGGAAGCCGGGGTCGCCCTCCGTTACGGCGGTGATGGAGGCGAAGGTGCGTTCCGGTATTCCGGGCGTGCTGTTCCTGGCCATGGACCTGCAGAAACGCGTCTGGGTCGGCATGAGCGGGCGCGGGCCGGATTTCGGCCTGCTGCGCTACGAGCAGGGCAAGATCGTGACGTTCGCCGAGCCGTTCGACGGCAGCGCGTACAACGTGCAGGCACTCTTCGTCGATCGCGGCGGCGCGTTGTGGATCGGCACGGTCGACGCGGGCATCTACCGCGTGCATGGCGATCGCATCGACCAGTTCAAGGCCGCCGACGGTCTCTCCAGCGATTGCGTGTACTGGTTCTACGAAGATCGCGAGGGCACGGTCTGGGTGACGACGAGCGAGGGTCTCGATCGTTTCCGCGACGTGGCCGTGGCGACGTATTCCAAGCGCGAGGGTCTCACCGTCGACGAAGTGGATGGCGTGCTCGCCACGCGCGACGGCCGCGTCTGGATAGGGAGTTCCGCGGCACTCGATATATTCGACGGCCAGGCGTTTTCCGCCATCCGCGCGGCCGAAGGCCTGCCCGGCCAACAGGTCACGTCGCTGCTGGAGGACCACACGGGCGCACTGTGGGTCGGTATCGACAACACGTTGTCGGTCTATGAGAACGGCCGCTTCGCCCCCGTCGCGGGCCTCGACGGCAAGCCCATCGGATTCGTGGTCGGCCTGGTCGAGGACGCGGAACACGACGTCTGGGCCAAGGTAGCGAAGAAAGTGGTGCGCATCCGCAATCGCGTCGCGCTCGAAGAGATCCCCAGCGACGGCGCGCGTTTCGCGGCCGATCCGGAATCGGGCATCTGGAAAGGCCTGACCCAGGGTGGTCTCGCGCGCTACCGCAACGGCGCGTGGGAAAACGTCGAATTCGAGCATACCTCGACCACCTCGCGCGTGGCGCTGTCTGCCGACGGCACGGTGTGGGGAAGTTCGGAGAAAGGCCTGATCGCCCTGAAGAATGGCGAACGTCGCCGGATCGACGCCGCCCACGGCCTGCCCTGCACCGTCATCCACGATTTCGTCAGCGACGCCGACGACGGACTGTGGCTCTATGCCCGGTGCGGCGTGATCCATATTGCCGCAGCGGACTGGAAAGCGTGGTGGAGGACGCCGGATGCCGTGTTGAAGACGCAACTGCTCGATGCATACGACGGCGCGAGGCCCGGTCGTGCGCCCTTCAACGCGGCCACGCGCAGTCCGGATGGCCGCCTGTGGTTCGCCAGTGGCGTGATTCTGCAGATGATCGATCCTGCCAAAGTGGCGAAACCGCGACTGCCGCTGCCGGTGCATGTGGAAGCGCTGTTCGCCGATCGCAAGCCGTATGCGGCCGGGCATGACGTCGCCCTGCCCCCCAACCCCCGCGATATCCAGATCGACTACACCGCCCTGGATCTCGCGGTGCCGCAGAAACTGCGTTTCCGCTATCGGCTGGAGGGTTTCGACGAACAGTGGCAGGAACCAGGTGCCCGGCGGCAAGCGTTCTACAACGATCTCGCACCGGGCAGCTATGCCTTTCATGTCAGCGCCAGCCGCGGCGACGGCCTCTGGAGCGAAGACGACACCGCTCTGAAATTCGTGGTCGCGGCGGCCTGGTATCAAACCGCGTGGTTCAAATTCGCCTGCCTCGCGCTGCTGGTGCTGGCAGTGGTCGGCGGCTATCACTGGCGCATGCGCCAGATCGCGCGCGCGTTGCATGCGCGCTTCGACGAGCGTCTGGCCGAGCGCACCCGGCTCGCGCGCGACCTGCACGACACCCTGTTGCAGACCATCCAGGGCAGCAAGATGGTGGCCGACGACGCGCTGGACGAAGCGGCGGATTTCGATCGTCTGCGCCAGGCGATGCAGCGCCTCTCGGCATGGCTCGGCAAGGCCGTCGACGAGGGCCGCAAGGCGCTCAACGCTCTGCGTACCTCCGCCACGCAAACCAACGATCTTGCCGAGAGCTTCCGCCGCGCCAGTCAGGACTTCCGCCCGAACGACGCGATGGACGTCCATTTCAGCGTGGAAGGCACGAGCGTGGAGATGCACCCCATCGTCCGCGACGAGGTCTACCGCATCGGCTACGAGGCGATTCGCAATGCCTGCGCGCATTCGCGGGCGTCGCGGGTGAATGTGCTCCTGGTCTATGCGAACGATCACCTGGCACTGCGGGTCGATGACGACGGCACGGGCTTCGACGCGCAGGCCGCCGCGAAGTCGGGGCATTTCGGTCTGCAGGGCATGCGCGAACGCGCGCAGCGCATCGGCGCCGGGCTTACCGTCGCCACCGCGGCCGGCAGCGGCACACAGATCGCATTGATCGTTCCCGGCACGATCATCTTTCGTTCGGCGCGCACATCGCGATGGTCGCGGTTGCGCGCGGCCTGGCACGTGGCGCAGGACACGCACGATCCCGAGTGATTCGACGGCGCCGTCCTGTGAACCTGTAGAAAAATACAGGGAATCTATTGAGGCAGAACAGGGTTCGGCCCGCAACGCGATCTCCTAGGCTCTATCCACGCGATATCGCGAAGCATGCGACGCGCGCTCGCCTGTTCCTTCCGCCGAGGAGTACGCCTTGAACGCCCTTTCCGCTTTGCTCGCCTGGCTGGCCCGCGCCGCGCTCGTGTTGGCCATCGTTCCACTGCCCGCCCTTGCCGCGCAGACGCCCGCCAGCGAATTCGCGACGGTCAATGGCGTCAGGCTGCACTACCTGCGCGACGGCCGGGGTCCGGCGGTGATCCTGCTGCACGGCTATGCCGAAACCAGCCGCATGTGGCTGCCGCTGATCACGGAACTGGCCAAGACGCACACGGTGATCGCGCCGGACCTTCGCGGCGCGGGCCGCTCGGCCAAGCCCGAGACCGGCTACACCAAGAAGGCCATGGCGCAGGACATCCACGCACTGGCGCAGTCGCTGAACATCGAACACGCCCAGGTGGTCGGCCACGACATTGGTCTCATGGTGGCTTACGCCTATGCCGCCCAATATCCGGGCGAGACCGACAGCGTGGTGCTGATGGATGCCTTTCTGCCGGGCATCGGCGACTGGACCCACGTCTGGCTGCTGCGCGATCTGTGGCATTTCCATTTCTACGGCGACACGCCGCTGAAACTGGTCGCCGGTCGCGAACGAATCTACTTCGAGCATTTCTGGAATGATTTCGCCGCCGACCCCAAGCGCTCGCTGTCCGAAGCCGACCGGCAGTTCTACGCCAAGGCCTATGCGCAACCGGGCGGCATGCGTGCCGGCTTCGAGTATTTCAAAGCCTTCGCCGACGACGCCGTGGATTTCGAGGCTCTGGCGAAAACCAAGCTCGGCATGCCGATGCTCGTGCTGAGTGGCGAGAAAGCGGGCGGCACGTTCCTCATCGACCAGGCCCGGCTGGTGGCGACCAACGTGGAGGGGATCATCATCAAAGGCTCCGGTCATTGGCTGATGGAAGAAGCCCCCGACCAGGTCATTCCGCCGCTCGTCCGCTTCCTGAACAACTGAGCGAGAACGGCATGAGCCCGCTCCACTGCGCCTTCATCGGACTTCTCGTACAAATGCCCGGCGCCACGCCGGATGCCCTGCCCCGCGCGCGTCTGGCACCGACCGACATCGACGCGCGTGTCGCCGGCGGTCCGGGTGCCGGCAGCTCCGGCGTGAAGGGAATAGAAACGGTCGTGCTGAAGGGCGATCCCACGAGGCCGGGGCTGTACACGATCCTGTTGCGCGTGCCTCCCCATACGACGATCCAGGCGCATTCGCATCCGGACGATCGCATCGCCACGGTAGTCGACGGCACGTGGCATTTCGGCTACGGCAAGCGCTTCGATGCGACCGCGCTCAAGACGCTGCCGCCCGGCAGCTTCTATACCGAACCGCCGCACGAAGCGCATTTCGCGCAGACCGGCGATGCGGCGGTCAGCGTGCAGATCACCGGTTTCGGCCCCACGGCCACCGACTACGAAAATCCGGACGACACGCCCCGACGCTAGTTCCGACCGACGAAGCCCATGCAGTGACCGACCGCCGATTCCGACAGCCCGCCCGAGGAGAATTCCATGCCGTCCCGTCTTGCCCCGCGTAGCGAAAAGGGTCTGCTCACGCCCGACAATTGCGTCGTCGTGGTCATCGACATCCAGCCGCAGATGATCTTCGGCGTGGCCAGTCACGATCGCCAGGGCATCATCAACAGCAACCTGGTGCTGGCGAAAGCCGCGAAGATCTTCGGCGTTCCGCTCATTCTTTCGACGGTGGAATCCAGGGGGTTCAGCGGCAATATCCTGCCGCAGCTGCAGGCCATCGATGCCGGGCAGACGCCGATCGAGCGCTCGAGCATGAATTCATGGGACGACGCGAACTTCGTCGCCGCCGTGGAGAGAACCGGACGCAAGAAGATCGTCGTGGCCGGCCTGTGGACGGAAACCTGCGTCGCCCTGCCGACGATCCAGATGCTGCACGACGGCTACGACGTCTACGTCGCGGAAGATTGCTGCGGCGACGTGAGCCTGCTCGCTCACACCAATGCGATGCAGCGCGTGGTGCAGGCCGGCGCGAAGCCCGTGACCGCGCTGTCGGTGTTGCTGGAATGGCAGCGCGACTGGGCCCTGAAGGACACCTACGACGCGGTGATGGAACTGGTGAAGACACACTGCGGCGCCTACGGTGTCGGCGTCGAGTACGCCTACACCATGGTGCACGGCGCGCCGCCCAGCACGCTGCCGGCCTATTCCGGCGCAGACGCCGACAGTGCCGGGAGCGCATGACCATGTCGACCGCTTCGACCATCGATGCGCAACGCCGCGCCCTGCTCGTCGGCACGCTGGCCGGCGTCGCCGCCGCCGCGATTTCCTCCGGTGTGCCGGCCGCTGCCGACAAGCCCGCCCTACCCCTCCCACTCAAAAAGGACCACACCATGAGCACGATAACGACGAAGGACGGCACGCAGATCTTCTACAAGGACTGGGGCAAGGGTCAGCCCGTGGTGTTCTCGCACGGCTGGCCCCTCACCGGCGATGCCTGGGACGTGCAGATGCTGTTCCTGGGCCAGCACGGCTATCGCACCATCGCCCACGATCGGCGCGGCCACGGTCGCTCGTCGCAGCCGTGGGACGGCAACGACATGGACCACTACGCCGACGATCTGGCCGAGTTGCTCGACAGACTGGATCTGAAAAACGCAGTGCTGGTCGGCCATTCCACCGGCGGCGGCGAAGTGGCGCACTACCTCGGCCGCCACGGCACCGCGCGGGTTTCCAAGGCGGTGCTCATCGGCGCCGCGCCGCCGTTGATGCTGAAGACCGCCGCCAATCCCGGCGGGCTGCCGATGGAAGTGTTCGACGGCATCCGTGCCGGCACGCTGGCCGATCGCTCGCAGTTCTTCAGGGATCTCGCGAGCGGGCCGTTCTATGGCTTCAACCGGCCCAATGCCAAACGCTCGCAAGGTCTGATCGACGGATTCTGGCTGCAGGGCATGCAGGGCGGTCTCAAAGGCCAATACGATTGCATCAAGCAATTTTCCGAAGTGGACTACACCGAGGATCTGAAGAAGATCGACATTCCGACGCTGGTCATCCACGGTGACGACGACCAGCTCGTGCCGATCGACAACTCGGGCAAGCTCTCGGCGAAGTTGCTGAAACACGGCACGCTGAAAATCTACTCCGGCGCGCCGCACGGTCTGGCGAGCACGCATGCCGACCAGCTCAATGCCGACCTGCTGGCTTTCATCAAAGCCTGAATCATCGCGGCGGGCAGCTCGCCGCTGCCCGCCCACGGTCCGGAACGCGGCTCGGGGAATACCGATGAAGCTGTATCTGTTCTCGCTCGGCGCCGGGCTGCTCGTCGGCGTCATCTACGGCCTGCTCGACGTGCGCTCGCCCGCACCGCCGGTGATAGCCTTGGTCGGCCTCGCGGGGATTCTGCTCGGCGAACAACTGGTGCCGCTGGCTCGGCACTGGTGGCTGCACGGGCCGATCCAGACCGCGGCCGTCACGGCGCATCTGCGCTCGCACAGCTTCGGGCGATTGCCGACACAGGCCGCCGACTGCGGCCTGTCGCGCAGGCCAGACGCGTCCCACGAATGATGCTTGCCGCACGGAGTCCCGGATGACACAGACCGCCGATCTCATCGTTCGCAACGCCCGTATCGCCACGGTCGATCCTGCACGCCCGAATGCCGCCGCCCTGGCGGTCGCCGACGGCGGTTTCATCGCCGTGGGCGAGGAAGCGGACGCGATGCGTTTCGCCGGACTGCGCACGCGCGTGATCGATGCCCGCGGCCGGCGCCTGATTCCCGGACTCATCGACTCGCACCTGCATGTGATCCGCGGTGGCCTCAACTACAACCTGGAGCTGCGCTGGGACGGCCTGCCCTCGCTCGCCGACGCACTGCGCCGGTTGCGCGAGCAGGTCGCACGCACACCGGCGCCGCAGTGGGTGCGCGTGGTCGGTGGCTTCACCGCGATGCAGTTCGCCGAACGGCGCCTTCCGACGCTGGAGGAATTGAATGCGGTCGCGCCGGATACGCCCGTCTTCATTCTGCATCTCTACGATCGCGCCTTGCTCAACGCCGCCGCGCTGCGCGCGACAGGCTATACGCGCGACACGCCCGATCCGCCCGGTGGCGAGATCGTCAAAGACCGTCGCGGCGAACCCACCGGACTGCTGCTGGCCAAACCCAACGCCCTGCTGCTGTATTCGGCCCTGGCCAAAGGACCGAAACTTCCCTACGACTATCAGCGCAATTCGACGCGGCATTTCCTGCGCGAGTTGAATCGCCTGGGTCTCACCAGCGTGATCGATGCGGGCGGCGGCTTCCAGAACTATCCCGACGACTATCGCGTCATCGACGATCTGCACCGCAGCGGCGAGCTCAGCGTGCGCATCGCCTACAACCTGTTCACGCAGAAACCGAACGAAGAACTCGCCGATTTCACGCGCTGGACCGACACGAATCGCTACGGCCAGGGCGACGACTTCTACCGTCTGAACGGCGCCGGCGAAATGCTGGTGTTCTCGGCCGCGGATTTCGAGGACTTCCAGCAACCGCGGCCGGACCTGCCCGCCGCGATGGAGCCGGACCTGGAAAGCGTGGTGCGCCTGCTCGCGAGCCGGCGCTGGCCGTGGCGACTGCATGCGACCTATGACGAATCCATCGGTCGCGCCCTCGACGTGTTCGAGCGCGTGCAGCGGGACATTCCGTTCGACGGCATCCACTGGTTCTTCGATCATGCCGAGACCGTGAGCGATCGCAATCTGGAACGCATCGCGCGCCTCGGCGGCGCCGTGGCGGTGCAGCACCGCATGGCCTATCAGGGCGAATATTTCGTCGAGCGCTATGGCGCGAAAGCCGCCGAGCGCACGCCTCCCGTGCGGCGCATGCTCGAACTCGGCGTGCGCGTCGGCGCCGGCACGGATGCGACGCGCGTCGCGAGCTACGATCCGTGGAACGCGCTGTACTGGCTGGTCAGCGGCAAGACACTCGGCGGCCTGCGACTGACGCCTGATCACGCCAGGCTCGATCGCGCCGAAGCGTTGCAGCTGTATACGCAGGCCAACACCTGGTTCTCGAACGAAACGGACCGCAAGGGCCAGATCAAGGTCGGCCAGTACGCCGATTTCGCCGTGCTCTCGGCGGACTATTTCGAAGTACCCGAAGACGACATCCGGCAGATCGTTGCCGAACTCACCGTCGTCGCCGGCAGGATCGTCTACGCGGCGGGCGCGTTTTCGGAGCTCGATCCGCCGATGCCGCCCGCCATGCCGGATTGGTCGCCAGTCAATTTCGGCAGCCGCTACTGGAAAGGGGCGCCGGCGGCGGCGCCGCGCGCGACGGCATGTACCGTGCACCGCCACACGCACGCGCCGACCCCGGCGGTCGCCGATCCGCGCGATTTCTGGGGCGCGCTCGGCTGTTCGTGTTGGGCGTTCTGAGGTGGACGTCAGCGCGCCTGCCGTGCAGCGCGACGCCGGGCCGATCGATGCGATCGCCCTGAGCTTCGTCGCGGGCTATGTCGACACCGTCGGCTTCATCGCCCTGTTCGGCCTGTTCACGGCCCACGTCACCGGCAATTTCGTGCTGCTCGGCGCCGCCTTGATCCGCCCACACGAAGGCCTGGTCGCCAAACTCCTGGCCCTGCCCGTGTTCATCGCGGCAGTCGCCGCGACCACAGCCTTCGTCCGCAGCCGGGCGCCGTCGCCGGGCACCACGGCCCGCGTCATTGCGGCGCAGATGGTGCTGCTGGCCGCCTTCATGGTGTGCGCGCTGATCGCCCTGCCCATCGACCATGCCGACACACCGCTCGCGGTGAGCGCAGGACTGCTCGGCGTCGCCGCGATGGGCGTGCAGAACGCGCTGGCACGCCTGGTGTTCGGCGATCTGCCGCCGACCACGGTGATGACCGGCAACGTCACTCAGTTCGCCGCCGACATCACGCATCTGATCGCGCAGCGCGACGCCGCCGACCGTGCGGCGACGATCGCGCGCACGAAACGGCTCGCCGTTCCCGTGGCGGCTTTCGCGGTCGCGGCAGTGGCCGGCGCACTGGCCTACACCTGGCTGTCGTTCTACGCCCTGGTCCTGCCGCTGCTCGTGCTGGCCGTGGTGTTCGCACGTCACGGAATCCGGAAAGCATCCTGATCGCGCCCGACCGCTCATCCCTCCGGACGACCGCTGAACACGCATCCCGACTGCACGTCACATAGCGCACGGGCCATCGCCCGCGCCCGCCTACGCTGCGCCCTCCACTGAAGGAGAAGGCGCATGAGGATGTTCGGAACACGGCTGCTGGCGGCGGCGTTGGCCTGTGCGGGCACGACGCAGGCGAAGGAAGCGCCATGACGATCATCTGGCCGTGATTGCCGGACGCGCGCAGGGGTATCGGCGCGTCGAGGGAGCGTTGCAGAACGCGGACTTCATCAGCATGTCGCAGCCGCAGGGCGCCGGAGGCCTGATCAGCACGGTGGATGACCTCGCGATCTGGCACCGGGCCTTGCGCGACGCCACCGCGCGGACGCTGCAGCCCGGCGCGGCCGACACGCCGCCCGCCCACCTGTCCCAGATCGGCGGCAAGGCCGGGGCGCACTGGGTTCCCGGCCTGAATGCGGTCGCGATGTGGCACAACCACCGCCGGCAGCACCGGCGCGATCACCTTGCTGCGCGCCGCCGCCACTCCGCGCACCCAGCCCTGGACCTGGGACAGCCTCCCCGTCGCCGCCGCCAATACCGTCGTGCCGGGCGTGGCCAGCCCAACGGCACCTACGGACGTTTCGGTCATGCACCGGGACTGCAGGGGTTCTACGTGTTCAACGGGGTCGACGGGGTCGGCGAGCCGGTGTGTTTCTATGCCCTCAGCGATGGCGATCTCGTCTTCGCGAACGGATTCCAGGCGGCGTGAGCGTTCCGTCGTGCACGGAGGGTCGCCGTTGCCCGCGGCGATCGCCGCCGGTTGCGCACAGGCGATCGTGATCGCGTGCGACGCACCCGTGCAGGCTCAGTTCGCGGGCTTCACGCGCGCCGCGGTGTTGTAACCCTCGACGCGCAGCCACCACTGGCCGAACGTTCCGCGCTCGATCGTCACGGCGGGGCGGTCTTTCGCGCGCGAGACCAGTGAACTCTCGTCGTCGACGCGCCATTGCTGTCCGTTCTCCAGCGTCAGCGTCGTGCCGTGGCGCCAGCCCTTGAACTCACCGGCGATGCGGCTGACCACGCGTTCGTCGTTCGCCGCGGATTCCTTTTCGACGCGCCGCTCGCGTGCGGGGTCTGCGGCGACGACCGCCGCCGCCGACTTCGTGTCCGACGCCGGCGTCAACGCGCGAAGCTCGCCGGCATGTTCGATCATGAATTGCTCGAGCACCGCGATCTCCGCCGGCGTCGCGCGATCGAGCCCCGCCTCGCGGAACTTCGGCCCCATGAGCTGCTCGAGCCGGGATTTCTCGGCACCGACGGCAGTGCCGGCCAGTGTCAACACGCCCAGCACGGCGCCGGCGACGGAACGGATCAGGGCGTGACGCATCGTTTGTCCTTCGTGAGCCGCGTCGGCGCGGCGTGCGGATTCTTACGTGTTGCGGGGTGTGAGCCAAGTACGCGTACCGCAACCACATGCGCCGGCTGTACATCGAACTGACCGCGGACGGCGGCGAAGCAGGATCCGCTGGCGATACAAACCGTGCGCGGGTTTCCTGGCGACGGTCTCCACACCAAGCAGACAGGACCGGCGTGCTTGCTGACAGAAATTGGCAACGCTTCGGAAGCCACAACGCCGCATCCGTCAGCGCGATCCGCGGCGTCCGCACAAGACGATGCGTCGCCACTCGCCGAGAACGATGAGCTACTGGTATCGCTGCGGCAGCCCGCGGAAAAGCCCTCTTAGCCGCGCAAAACAGGAAAGGTGGACTTCGGAGCTTGCATTGACCGAAGCCTGGTCATAGTGTCTTCCCCACGCCAGCGACTGGCTTCCGGCAGGTACCGGCGCAGCGCAATCCGAGCCACGTTTCGACTCAGCCATTGGGGGGCGAGTCATAACCTATTCATCGAGTTGGCAAGGCTGGTAGCGGAACTCAAGTCGCGGCCCATCTCGACTTGTCGAACCTGAATCCCTCTGTTGGAAAGTAGCGTTTCGGCACAGGCTTGACCGCACGAAGTAGGGCATGCCTGCTGGACCACAGAACTGTCAGCTACTTCGTTCTGATAGCGCCAGTTACCACCCGCACCGGCACGAGTGCCGGAAAGGCCGACATGCCGCCGAGGAGAAAATGTCTGTGACCGTATGTAGTCCGCCCCGACAATCGAACTGTAGGCCGGCCAGGCTTCAAGGTCGTCCGTCGTTGGAAGCAGTGGTTCGTCTGTTTTGCTCTGTGAATCGCAGCAAGTCGACCGACGACTTCCGGTTCTACCGAAAGCAAAACGCCTTGAGTGACGCGATTGACCGCGCCGCGTTGGCGATCAACAAGCATGGGAAACGCCAGAGCCACCAACGTCGTATTTCACGATCGACGCTCAAGGAGGCTCGGCACACACTGCTCGGAGTGGAAGGCCGATTGAAAGCGAGCGCCTCATTCAGAGAGCTCTTCGAGACAATCGAGCGCGCGCTCCGTGGCGTATCTGGCGCTGGCGAGCTGTTTGTCTATGACACCGCACAACGAATCGGAGCGTACCTCGATCTCCTGCCGGAAGACGTCTATCTCCACGCGGGAACGCGCGAGGGCGCGCGTGCGCTGGGCCTCAACGCTCGTGCGAAGTACATACCGAAATCCGATTTCCCGCTCGAACTGCAGTGCCTCGAGGCACATGAAATCGAAGATCTTCTCTGCATCTACAAGAAGCAGCTAGCGGCCTTAAACCGACTTGGTTCAACCAGTCTGTAGCGACTCGGTGGGTCAATGGTCGAATGCGCCCGAGTCGCGCTCGCGCGGCGCCATCCTCGATACACTCGCGATCCTGTCGCGCGATGTGCGCGGGCTCATGGAGGCGAGTTTCCAG
>CAMLSI010000119.1 GCA_946482585.1 uncultured Lysobacteraceae bacterium | reverse complement strand
GGTCGACGACTTCGACGGTGATGGCTACGATGACCTCGTGGCGGGGATTCCGAAATCCAACCCGGTTGGGGGTGGCTGGGCGGGGAGCATCGCCGTCTTCCTCGGTCCGATTTCCTCCACGCAGACGCTCGCGAGCGCGGCCCAGGCCGTCGCATCGAGCCGGCCCTCGAAATGGCCGAGCTGCAGCAACAGCACGCCGACGACGATGACGACGCCGAGAGCGAGTGCCCGGCGCGGCAGGCGTGCGCGCTCATCGCGATAGATCAGCGGCGCGAGCAGCATGCCGGCGACGACGGTCAGCTGGAAACTGCCGGCGACGAGCCAGGACGGACCGCTCGCGGCGGCCCAGGTCAGACAGACGCAGAACAGCGTGAAACCGATGCCGCTCCAGCCCAGCCACGGCAGCGGATGCCGGCGCAACGCGCGCCAGACGGGAGCGAAACCGCCATTGAACGGCACCACGCAGGCTAGCAGCGGCAAGGTCAGGAAATAGCGCAGCGACGCGGTCCAGGCCCAGTGACCGCCGTCGACGGCCATCGCGCGGTTGAGCACGTAGACCGAGGTGAAGAACAGCGCCGACAGCAGGCCGACGCCGACGGCATAGAGCGCGGAGGAGCGCCGCATCGCCGCGGCGGTCAGTCGTCGACGCGGCAGACGCGATTGCGCCCGCTCTGCTTGGCGCGATAGAGCTGCTCGTCGGCCGCGCGCATCAGGTCCGACAGCGCGCTCATGCCGCGCCGCCATTGCGCGAGGCCGATGCTGACGGTGACCGTCGCCGCCGTTCCACCGAGCTCGAACGGGCTGGCCTCGATCGCGCGGCGCAGACGCTCGGCCGATTCGGTCGCTTCCGGCAGGCTCTGTTCCGCATAGACCAGGGCGAATTCCTCGCCGCCGATGCGCGCGATGAGCTGGTCGGCGCGCGCGTTGTGGCGCAGCAGCTGCGCGATGCCGCGGATCACGCCGTCGCCGGCCGGATGGCCGTAGCGATCGTTGATCGGCTTGAAGTGGTCGATGTCGACGAGCGCGAGACACAGCGTGCGCAGGTGCCGCGTCGCACGCAAAATCTCTTTTTCCATTAATTCCTGGAACTGGCGGCGATTGTAGAGGCCGGTCAGCGGATCGGAAGTCGCGAGCTGGTACAGCTCCTCGTGATAGCGCGCCTCGACCGAACCCTGCTCCATGAACTTCAGGATGATGTCGCCGACGCCGATGTGGTCGCCGTCGCGCAGTTCCGCTTCGAGGATGGGCTGCTCGTTGAGGAAGGTCTTGTTGGTGGAGTCGAGATCGCGGACGCGATAACCGTTGGCTTCGCGCCAGATGCGGCAATGCTGGCGCGAGATGCTGCGATGGTTGATCTGTAGTTCCACGTCGGGCGAGCGGCCGATCACCACGACCTGGTCGCCCAGTTCGACGCGGCGGCCGAGGTTCTCGCCATGGATGACGACGAGACAGGCCGATCCGAGCCGCCCCCCCGAACGGCCGCCCGGCGGCCGTAGAGTGCGACGTTGCGTCGTATTGCCGTTGCGCGAAGACATGCGCCGGAGTGTAGCGCGCGCTACTGGCGTTTCACGCGCCGACGGGGCCGCCCCCGGCCATGGTCTAGGCCGGCGCGCCGGAGCCCGGCCGGCGCGTCGGCCGGGCGCTTCAGGATTCCGTGCGCCGCAGGCGAACGAGCAGCGCGAGCAGCACCATCAGCAGCAGCGCCGCGCCGGCGTTGTGCGCGGTCGCGACGGGCAGCGGCAGGCCGAGCACGACGTTGCTGATGCCGAGCGCGATCTGCACCGTGAGCACTGCGGCCAGCGCCAGCGCGAGACGGCCGAAACGGCGGCGCCAGGCCGCGACGATGACGCCGAGCAGATGCCCGAACACGACGAGCGCGCCGATGCGGTGAGTCAGCTGGATCGCCGTGCGTGCGTCGGCGTCGAGCACGCCGCCTTCGTAGTTCACGCCGATGCCGCGCCACAGTACGAACGCTTCGCGGAAATCCGTCGGCGGCCACCACTGGCCCGCGCAGGTCGGAAAGTCCATGCCGCAGGCCAGCGCCGCATAGTTCGCGCTGGTCCAGCCGCCGAGCGCGATCTGCAGCGCGACGAGCGCGATGCCGGCGATGACCATGCGACGCAGCGCAGCCGTGTCGATGCGGCCCTGCGCGGGCAGGCCCAGGCGCAACGCGACATAAGATAAAAGGCAAAACGTGGACAATCCGCCGACCAGGTGCGCCATCACGACGACAGGCTTGAGCTTCCAGGTCACAGTCCACATGCCGAGCAGCGCCTGGAACACGATCAGCACGGAAGCGGCGACGAGCACCGGCGCGATGCCGGACAGTTCGCGGCGACGGCGCCAGGCCAGCGCGGTCAGTCCGAACGTGGTCAGGATCAGGCCGCCGGCAAGGAAACGGTGCACCTGCTCGCGCCAGGCCTTGTGCGACTCGACCGCGCGTTCGGGAAATGCGGCGTTGGCCGCTTCGATCTCGTGATCGTGCTCGGGCCAGGTCAGCTTGCCGTAGCAGGTCGGCCAGTCGGGACAGGAAAGACCCGCGTTGGACAGGCGCACGAACGCGCCGAACACGATGACGAGCAGGGCGAAGGCGACGGCGAACCAGGCGAGGTTGCGCAGGTTGCGATGATTCGGATTCATGGTTTCAGCGGATCAGGCGGGAGAGATCCTGGCGCACGCCCGCAGGGTCGTAGCCAGGGTCGAAACGCAGCATGAGCAGGCCGGCCGGATCGACCACGACGGCGGCGACGCTGTCGGGCGCCGCCGGACGCAGCGCCTGCAGCGGCACCGCGGCGGATTGCACGAAATCGATGCGCGGGTACTTTTCGAGCCGTGCCGGGGTCGCTTCGACGCCGACGGCGACGATACGCAGCCGCGTCGCCTTCTGCGTCATCAGCGACCAGATCTTCTCGGCTTCGGCGAGACGCTGCTCGCAGGCCGCAGCGCAGTCGGGGCCGGCGATCAGCGCGAGCGTCCAGCGGTATTGCGTGTCCTTCCAGGCGAAGGCGGTATCGCGCGCGGCGCGCGGCGCGTCGGTCGCAAGCTCCTGCGGCGGCTTCACGAGGATGCCGTTGTTGCGCAGCCTGCTCGGCTGCCATTCGCCGAGCCGCAGCGCAAATGCGACGATCATCGGCGCGAGGAACACGAACATGATCGCGATGAGCTGCAGGCGCTTCTTCGTCTGTACATCCATCCACTGATTCCTTATTGATTTTTTTGCCAATGCAGCACGACGAAGATGACGACGGCGGCGACGGCGAACGAGAACCACTGCAGCGCGTAGCCGCGATGCTTCTCCGGCGGCATCACGGCCGGCGTCCAGCTGCGCACGAAGCCCGAGGCCGGGTCGGCGTCGAGCAGCAGAATCCGCGGCGCGATCGCAGCGCCGAGGTCCTGCGCGATCGCCGCCGCATCGACGAACAACGTGAGCTTCGGCCAGCTCGCCTGTCGCGGCAGCGCATCGCCGCCGACGCGCAGGCCGCCGCCTGGCGCGGGCGCGTAGATACCGTGCAGCTCGACGTCGGTCAACGGCAGCTCCGGCCAGGCCGGCGGCGCCTGTCCGGCCGGCGCGGCAACCCAGCCCAGATCGACGAGCAGCCGGCGCGACGCGCCCTGCGGCTCGAATACCGCGATCGCGCGCCGGCCGACCTTGCCGCCGTGGATCTGCTGATCGAGCCAGTAGCCGCGTCCGGCGAGATAGCGCCCCTGCACCGCGACGCGCGGATAGTCGTCTGCAGGCAGCGGATCGGGCAGCGTGGCAAATTGCCGCAGTCCCGCATGCTCCGCCGCGGAATAGGACGCGAGCAGGCGCTCTTTCTCCTGCGCCCGCCCCCACTGCCAATGCGACAGTCCGAGAAATGCCGCGAGACCGGCCAGCAGCAGGATCCAGGCGAATGCGGACGGGCGCCGCCACTGCCGGCTCATCGCCGCAGGCGCCTATACTTGCGCGCTGCGCTGCGCGCTTCCGCGGATACTTCGTTCATGGTCGGCAAACTCATCATCGTCGCGTTCCTGGTCGTGATCCTCTACAACCTCGGCGCGGGGCTGTACTACATGATGGTCGACAAGGGTACGACCAATCGGACGGTAAAGGCGCTGACGCGACGAATTGCCCTGTCGGTCGGCCTCATCGTGCTCGTCATGTTCGCGATCTGGATGGGCTGGATCACGCCGCACGACATCGGGCGCTGAAACGGTCGACGCGGGCGCGACGCGTTGTCGTATCGTTGAAGGCCCGGCGCTTGCGAACGCGCGCCGCCGCGTGACACGCCGATGAGCCGTTCGACGTATCGCTTCACCGACTTTCTGCTCGATCCCGCCGCGCGCGAGCTGCGCCGCGGCGACGAGCGTACGGCGCTGCCGCCGAAATCACTCGAATGCCTGATCTACCTCGTCGAACACCGCGATCGCGCGGTCGGCCGCGACGAGCTCATTTCCGCGGTCTGGGGCCGCGTCGACGTCAGCGACGCGCTGCTCGCACAGACGTTGCTGCGCGCGCGGCGCGCGGTCGGCGACAGCGGCAATGACCAGTCGAGCATACGCACGGTGCCACGCTTCGGTTATCAGTGGATCGCGCCGACCGAAGTCGTCGACGCGAGCCTCGATGCGCCCGCGACGCAGGCGGTTCCCGCCGCGCCGGCAACGCCGGACGAGGCGGCGGCGCCGCCGCCGGACGCCGCGCGACCCCGTCGCGTGAGCCTGGCGATGTTCGCGGCGGCCGCATCGCTCGCGATCGTCGTCGCGGTGGCCGCCTGGATGGCGTGGCGCGGAAATCGCAGCGCCGACGCGGTCGCGCAGCGCGATCTGCTCGTCGTCGCACCAGTCAGTCTGCCCGGCGGCGGCGGCGCGGCCTGGGTCCGGCTCGGTGTCATGGACTACATCGCCGCACGGCTGCGCGACGCCGGACTGACCGTGCTGCCGAGCGAGCGCGTCGCCGGCCTCGTCGCCGAACGCCATGACGAATCGCCGGAAGCGCTGCTGCGCCATCTGCGCAAGGCCAGCGGCGCCGCGCAACTGCTGCAGCCCGAGGCGCGCCGCCATGACGACGGCAGCTGGCAGTTGCGCCTGAACCTCGACACGGACGGCGCCGTGCAGGAGTTCAGCGGCAGCGGCGCCACCCCGCTCGCCGCTGCCGACGAAGCGACACGGCGCCTGCTCGCGCGGCTGGGCCGCGACGCCGCGGCTTCGGCCCGGCCGCCGGCGGCTGCCGAGCGCCTGCAGCGTTTCGACGCGGCCATGCTCGAGGGCGATCTCGCCGGCGCGCGCGCGTTGATCGCCGATGCCGAGCCGGGCTTGCGCGCCGATCCGGCGATGCAGGTGCGCGAAGGCCAGCTCGCCTTCCGCGCGGGCGACCTCGATACGGCCAGCGCGATCTTTTCGGCGCTGCAGGCACAGCTCGATCGCCTGCCGCAACCGGTGCAGGCGGAGGCGCTCATGGGTCTCGGCGCGCTCGCCGTACGCCGCGGCACGTATGCCGAGGCCGAGCAGCGCTACGCCGAAGCGCTCGCCGTGCTCGGGCCGGAAGGGCCGCAGGAACTGATCGGCAACGGTTTCAGCGGCCGCGGCGCCGCACGCGCGGCCCAGGGCCAGCACGACCTGGCCGCATCCGATCTGGCGCGCGCACGGGTCGCGCTCGAACGCGCCGGCGACGCGCCGGGCGTGGCCAGGGTCGATACCAACCTCGGCCTGCTCGAAAGCCGCAGCGGCAAGCCGGCCTCGGCACTGCAGTCGTTCGACCGCGCGATCGCGGTGTTCGAGCGCTACGGCGTGCGCGACGGCCTCGCCGCCAGCCTGCTCGGCAAGGCGCGTGTCCAGACCATGCTCGCCGACACGCCGGCGGCGCTCGCGACCGCGCAGCGAGCCTGGGCGCTGACGAAATCGCTCGAGAACTCCGTGCTGATCCGCAGCATCGGCGTCCAGCTCGCCGACGCGCTGCGCCGCAGCGGACGGCTCTCGGAATCCGAAAGCCTGCTCGACGAAGTGCCCGATGCGCCCCAGCCGGCCTCGCTCGCCCCGTCGCATGCGCAACTCGCACTGGATCGCGGCGATGCGGCGCGCGCGCTGGCGGTACTCGCGACCGAGCCGCTGGACAGCGGCGGCACCGTCCTGTTGCTGGTGCGCGCGACCCTGGGCGCGCCGGCCGACGCGGCGACGCGGCGACGCGCCGCCGCCGCGCTGGAACAGACCAATCCGCAGGACAGCGACGATGACGCGGTGGAACGCGAGCTCGGACGCGCGCTGTGGCAGGAGTCCGCCGGCGACGCCGAAGGAGCGCGCGCGCACTTCGTTGCCGCGCTCGCGCGCGCGGATGTGGACGGCAACGTCAGCGCGCGCATCGCCGTGCTCGCCGAATGGCTGACCGCGCTGCTGCGCCGGGGCGAGCTCGACCGCGCGACCGAACTCGCCGGCCAGATCGCGCCCTACGTCGAGCATGACTATCGCGCCGCGGTTGTCGCCGCGGCGTACTACCGCGCCGTCGGCGACGACCACTTGCGCGCCGCGGCCGAGGCGCACGTGCGCGCGCTGGCCGGCGAGCGGCCGCCAGCCAGCCAGGACAAAAGCCATTGATCGGCAACGGTTTTCACGACACTGTCAGCATTCTTTGATCGGCGTTGATGTCGCACTGAAGCGAAACGGCCGCGGCGCGGGAAGAGTCCGGACTGGCGACCGGCCGCATCGCCGACGGTGTGCGGCGCCGCGCCAGCCTCCACCGACGGTCCGGAGTCGCTCATGTCGCACGATCGCTGTTGCCGCACTCTCCGTGTTTCCGCGCTGCTGTTCGGCCTTTGCGGCCTCGGTGGCATTCAGGCCGCACCGCACGGCGTCGCCGCCGGCTGGAGCAACGATGCCGCGGCGAATCTCGCGATCGCCGACCGCGGCGGCGAAGAAACGCAGCCCAAGATCCTGCCGCGTGCCGACGGCGGCTTCTACCTGAGCTGGTTCGACAACAGCGACGGCGGCTACGACCTGCGCCTGCAGCGCCTCGATGCGCAAGGCCACGAACTCTGGCCGCACAACGGCGTGCTCGTCGCCGATCGCACCTACGCGTCGACCACTGACTACGGTTTCTCGATCGACGCGGACGGCAATGCGCTGCTGTCGTTCCAGTGCTGCACGCAGCAGGCCGCCGACGAGCGCATCGTCGTCGCGAAATTCGACGCGAACGGCAACGCGGCCTGGGCCGGCAGCCCCATTCCGGTTTCGACGACCGGCGAAGGCGAACAGATTTCCTATGTGACGGCGACGAACGACGGTGGCGCCGTCGTCGTCTGGATGAATGACAGCGGCGCAGGCCGCGCGCAGAAACTCTCCGCCGGCGGCACGCCGACCTGGGGCGCAACCGGCACGACCTTGCCGGGTCCGGCCACCGGCGCGAAATTCATCGCCGATGTGATTCCCAGCACCGGCGGCGATGCCATCGTGGCCTGGAGCAATCAGGCCGGCAGTACGCGCATCCTGCGCGCGCAGAAACTCGCGGCCCCCGACGGCGCGGCGCTCTGGGGCGCCGACGGCGTCCGCGTGTCCGACACCGGCGGCCTCGGCGCCGGCTATTTTCCGAAGATGCGCGCCGACGGAAACGGCGGCGCCGTGTTCGCCTATACCGATTTCATCGGTCTCGCGCCGTATGCGCGCGTACAGCACCTCGCTGCCGACGGTACGCGGCTGCTCGGCGCGAACGGCCTGGTCGCGACCACGAACACCGTACGCGGCCACTATTCGCCGCAGGCGCACTACGATGCGGCGACCGGCGACATCTACGTGATCTGGGTCGACAACCAGGTGATCACGCCGGACAGCTACGACGGTCTGTACGCACAGCGCATCGATGCAGACGGCACGCGCCGCTGGGGCGAGGAAGGCCTGGAACTCGTGCCGATGACGGTCTCGACGGACGGTGCGAATTCGCTGGGACAACTCGTCGCACTGCCGGCGCCGGGCGGTTTTCTCGCGACCTGGGTCACGGGCAATACCTCGGCGGCGAACAACGCGATATCGACGCTGCGTCTCGCTGTCGACGGTCAGCGCGTCTGGCGCGCTGCCGCGCACGTCAAGTCGAATCCGACGATGACCTCGCGCCTGACCGGCGCGACGAGCACGCTGGGCTATGCCGCGTTCGCCTGGTCCGACGCGCCCGACAACACGGCAAGCGGAAAGAACGTGCTTGCGCAGAACCTGCAGTACACGGGCATGCTCGGCGACACGCTGTTCCGCGACGGCTTCGACGAGTGAGCGTCATGGCCGGCGCACTGCGCCGGCCGTTCCCGCCCGGCTCGATCGCTTCCATGCGTCGCCGTGCCCTCCGTGTGCTCGCCCTTTCGTTCGCGGCGACTCGCAACAGCGGCGTCCGCGCCGGCGTACTCGATGTGGCGATCGACGGCAGCGACTGGCGCGATTTCACCACCGTCGGCGAATGCTTCGACGAAGGCGGCTATGACGCTCGCGCGTTCGCCGGCAATCCGCTCGGTGCGCGACCGGCCTGGGGACGCGACGCCGCGTTGCCGGCGACACGTGCGCAATTGCCCGCCTCGCTCGCACGCCACTGGGTGCGTCTGCGTTTTCGCCCCGGCTCCGGCGGCGCCGGCGAACGATGGTCCGGCTGCGTCGTCTACGGGTTTTCGTTGCGGAGCCCGCTGGACGGCGAACGCGGCGACGACGCATCCGCGCCGCCGCCGTGACTCCCGCGCTCAGCCGTTCGCGGCCGCCTGCGCTTCCTTGAGCTTCTGCGCGCATTCTTCGCAGCAGACTTCGACCGTCTTGCCGCCGATCTTCACGCTGATGCGGTTGTCGTCGAGCGGGTAGTCGCACGCGGCACAGGTTTGCGTTGCCATGACAGTTCTCCAGGTTTCACCCGACATCGGGTGACGCTCATGTTCCTCGTCCGGCGCCGCCGGCGCTGTCGGATTCTTTAGCGACTTCGTCGCGCGGCTCAGCGCAGCGCGCGCTGGAAATCCGAAGGCGAACGGCCGTAGGTCTGGCGGAACGCCGAGGCGAAGTGGCTGTGACTGGAAAAGCCGAGCTCGAGTGCGAGCGTCGACAGATCTTCTTCCTGCGGCAGACGATCGAGCGCCCGCGCGAGGCGCAGCCGAAGCTGGTAGCGGTACAGCGGCAGGCCTTCGACCTGCCGGAAGGCCTGGGTCAGATAGACCGGCGAACCGCCGACGTCGGCGGCGATGTCGGCCAGGGTCCAGCGACGCGACAAGTCGCTCGCGAGCAGCAGCTTCGCGCGATCGACGAGGTGTCGGCGCTGCCGCGTCGAGGCGGCGGCGCGCGTCGTGCGCGGACCGAGGCTGCGGCAGACCAGGGTCAGCAGCAGTCCTTCGGCCTCGAGCGGTTCGAGCTGGCCGCCGGTCAGTCCGTGCCGCAGCAACGCCACCAGCGCCTGTGCGCGCGGATCGATGCGCAGGCTCTGTTCCGAGAGGCCTGGCGCGCCGCGCTGCAGCAACGACGCAGGGGCGAGCTCCCGGATCAGCGCCTCGGGCAGCGCCAGCGACAGGCACGCGTCGCCGCCGTCGACGGGATGGCTGACCTGATAGGCCTGGCCTTCGTTGAAGAACAGCACGTGATTGGCGTCAGCCACGGCCGTATCGCTGCCGACATGGCGCACATAGACGCCGCGATACGGGAATACGAGGTGCGTCGCCGCCACGCACTCCTCGGCGCTGCGATGACGGCATTCGCCGCGGCAGCGTACGTCCCGTACCGACAGGGTGCCGGTATCGAGCAGCAGGCTGACATCGAACTCGGACATGGCAGGTGTTGGCGAGAACCGGACGCCAGCCTACCCGATCGCGGCGCGCGGCCGCCAGAAACGAAAAAGCCGCGCAGAGCGCGGCTTCCCCGTGTGCTACTGCCTGTGGTTCAGAGCACGTAGACGAACATGAACAGGCCGAGCCAGACCACGTCGACGAAGTGCCAGTACCACGCGACGGCTTCGAAGCCGAAGTGGTGATCCTTCGAGAAATGACCCTTGAGGCAACGGAACCAGATGATCAGCAGCATGATCGTGCCGAGGGTCACGTGAAGACCGTGAAAACCCGTGAGCATGAAGAACGTCGAGCCGTAGACACCCGAACCCAGGGTCAGGTTCAGATGCTGGTAGGCCTCGATGTATTCCTCGGCCTGGTAGAACAGGAACAGCGCGCCGAGCAGGACGGTCAGGCCCAGGAACACGAGCAGCTGCTTGCGATGGCCCGCGCGCAGCGCGTGGTGCGCGATCGTGATCGTGACGCCCGAGGTCAGCAGGATCAGCGTGTTCAGCAGCGGCACGCCCCAGGCCGGGATGGTCTGGAAAGCGCCGCCGATCGCGTCGGGACCGTTGGTCGGCCACGCGGGCGCATAGCCCTGATGCAGGTAGAAGTTCGTCAGTGCGCCGTCGCCTTCGCCGCCGAGCCACGGCACCGAGTACATGCGCGCGTAGAACAGCGCGCCGAAGAACGCGGCGAAGAACATGACCTCGGAGAAGATGAACCACATCATGCCCATGCGGAACGACACGTCCACCTGGGCGTTGTACATGCCCTTGATCGACTCGCGGATCACGTCGCCGAACCAGCCCCACATCATGAACAGCAGGATCGCGACGCCGACATAGAACGCCGGTTTGCCCCAGCTGACCTCGTTGAGCCAGTTGGCTGCGCCGATCATGGTCGTGAACAGACCGATCGTGCCCACCGCGGGCCACTTGCTGCCGTGCGGCACGTAGTAGATGTGCTTGCCTTCTGCTGTCGCCATGGTGAAAACCCCGATAGAAACGCTGGATCAGGACGCCGGCGCGGCGGCCTGGTTGGATTCGGCCAGTTTCTTGGTCGCAATATCGTTCTCGAGGAACGTGTAAGCGAGCGTCAAGGTACTGATGTCTTTCGGCAGCCTCGGGTCGACGATGAAGCGCACGGGCATGCGCTTGGATTCGCCGGCTTTGAGCAACTGCTCGGTGAAGCAGAAGCATTCGGTCTTGTTGAAATACAACGAGGCCGAATTCGGCGCGACGCTCGGCACGGCATTGCCGACGATGTCGCGCTGGGAAACGTTGGTCGCATCGAACCAGGCTTCGGTGAGCTGACCCGGATGCACCTGCATGCTGACCTTTTCGGCGTTGAACACCCAGGGCAGCTTGGACTTCGTGTTGGCGACGAACTGCACCGTCACGAGGCGCGATTCGTCGACGACCATCGCCGCAGCCGCATCCGCATCGACGGCGCCCTGATCGAGCTTGATGCCGAGCACGTGTTCGCAGGCGATGTTGTACAGCGGCACCAGCGCAAAACCGAACGCGAAGAAGCCGCCGGCGATGAGCCAGCCCTTCTTCTGCCAGAGGCGGTTCGCGGCGCTCACGATCCGGCTCCGGTCTTCATGAGCAGCAATGCCCGCACGAAGAACGCGCCGTAGATCAGCGCGACCACGCCCACGACGACCCAGACCGTACGGCGGACGGCCGCGCGGCGCGTAGCGGGATCGAAGCGGGCGGGTTCGGTCGTCATTGCGTCAGACGCGCGCCGCGCGAACGCGGCGCACCTCGTCTCAGTGGGTCGGATCGCCGTGCGCGAGATCCTGCGCGCGGATCACCGGCGGCTCGGTGAAGGTATGGTGCGGCGCCGGTGAGGGCACCGTCCATTCCAGACCGTGCGCGCCTTCCCAGACCTGCTGCGTCGCCGCGACGCCGTGCTTCTTCGAATGCCACAGGATCGCGAACATCATGATCGGCGTGACGAGCATGCCGAACGCGCCGATCGAGCTGACCAGGTTCCAGTCGGCGAACGCGACGTTGTAGTCCGGGATACGGCGCGGCATGCCGGCCAGGCCGAGGAAGTGCTGCGGGAAGAACAGCAGGTTCACGAATACGATGGTCCACCAGAAATGGAACTTGCCCCATTTCTCGGAGTACATCTTGCCGGTCCACTTCGGCCACCAGTAGTAGACCGCGGCGATGATCGAGAACAGCGCG
>CAMLSI010000118.1 GCA_946482585.1 uncultured Lysobacteraceae bacterium | reverse complement strand
AGCAGGTCGCCTCCGGCCGCTTCGGCGTGACCCCCGAGTACCTGGTCAACGCCGAAGTGCTGCAGATCAAGGTCGCGCAGGGCGCCAAGCCCGGCGAAGGCGGCCAGCTGCCGGGCCACAAGGTCAACGAGCTGATCGCGCGCCTGCGCTACGCCAAGCCCGGCATCGGCCTGATCTCGCCGCCGCCGCATCACGACATCTATTCGATCGAAGACCTCGCACAGCTGATCCACGACCTGCGCGAGATCAATCCGCGCGCGCTGATCTCGGTCAAGCTCGTCTCGCATGCCGGCGTGGGCACGATCGCGGCCGGCGTGGTCAAGGCCGGCGCCGACCTGATCACGGTGTCGGGCCACGACGGCGGCACCGGCGCGAGCCCGCTGACGTCGATCCGCTACGCCGGTTCGCCGTGGGAACTCGGTCTCGCCGAAACGCAGCAGACGCTGACGATGAACGGCCTGCGCGACCGCGTGATCGTGCAGACCGACGGCGGACTCAAGACCGGCCTCGACGTGCTCAAGGCTGCCGCGCTCGGCGCCGAGAGCTTCGGCTTCGGCACCGCGCCGATGGTCGCGCTCGGCTGCAAGTTCCTGCGCATCTGTCACCTGAATTCCTGCGCGACCGGCGTGGCCACGCAGAACGAAGTGCTGCGCCGCCAGCATTTCATCGGCATTCCGGAGATGGTGCAGAACTATTTCCGCTTCGTCGCCGAGGAAACGCGCGAACTGCTCGCCGGCCTCGGCCTGCGCAGCCTGCGCGAGGCGGTCGGCAACGTCGCGCTCCTGCGGCGTATCGAAGGCGTCACGCGCAAGCAGAACGAGCTCGAGCTCGACGGCCTGCTCGATGCGACCGCGGCGCACGATCTCGGCGCCTGCGGCCCCTGTATCGCGCCGCCCGCGCACGACGGACTCGCCGCGCGCATCGTCGCGGACACGGCCGCCGCGGTGGACGCCGGCGGCGGCGGCGATTTCCGCTATGCGATCGCGAACACGGACCGCTCGATCGGCGCACGCCTGTCCGGCGAGATCGCGCGGCGCTGGGGCGACGCCGGCCCGGCCGGCGCGCCGGTCACGCTGCATCTGTCCGGCAGCGCGGGGCAAAGCCTCGGCGCCTGGAACGCGAGCGGCCTGCACATCCTGTTGAGCGGCGAAGCCAACGACGGCGTCGGCAAAGGCATGCATGGCGGCCGCATCGTCGTGCGCGCGCCGGCGACCGCACGCTACGAGAGCCAGCACAGCGCGATCGTGGGCAATACCTGTCTCTATGGCGCGACCGGGGGCGAGCTCTATGTCGCGGGCCGCGCCGGCGAGCGCTTCGGCGTGCGCAATTCCGGCGCGCTCGCAGTCGTCGAGGGCGTCGGCGATCACGCCTGCGAATACATGACCGGCGGCGCCGTCGTCGTGCTCGGCCAGTCGGGCCTGAACTTCGGCGCGGGCATGACCGGCGGCTACGCCTACGTGCTCGACGTCGAGCGCGAGTTCGTCGACCGCTACAACCACGAGCTCGTCGACATCCATCGCATTTCGCTGGAAGGCATGGAAAACCATCTGCAACACCTGCGCGGCCTGTTGCGCAATCACATCGAGGCCACGGCCAGCACCTGGGCCGCACGCCTGCTCGGCGACTTCCGCGACGTGCTGCACAAGTTCTGGCTGGTCAAACCCAAGGCCGCGAGCCTCGACGCACTGGCCGAAGCCTTGAGGCGCGCCGCATGAGCGAGAAGACGTTTCCGTTCCTCAAGTTCCACCGCGCGCTGCCGCAGGAAGTGCCGGTGCCGATCCGCGTGCTCGGCTACGGCGAAATCCACGGCGGCTTCGTCAACGGCGACGCCGGCGACCAGGCCGCGCGCTGCATCGACTGCGGCAATCCGTATTGCTCCTGGGGCTGTCCGCTCGGCAACCGCATTCCGCAGTGGCTGCAGCTCGTGCGCGACGGCCGCATCGAGGACGCCGCGACACTGATGCACGAAACCAACCCGCTGCCCGAGATCTGCGGCCGCGTCTGCCCGCAGGACCGTCTCTGCGAAGGCGATTGCACGCTGGAACAGGGCGGCTTCGGCGCGGTCACGATCGGCAGCATCGAACGCTGGGTCACCGACGAAGCGCTGCGCCGCGGCTGGCGCCCGCATCTGCACACCGAGGAACGCAGCGGCCGGCGCGTCGCGATCGTCGGCGCGGGCCCGGCCGGATTGTCGGCCGCGGATCGCCTGATCCGTGCCGGCGTGGCGGTCGACGTGTTCGACCGCCACGAGGAAATCGGCGGCCTGCTGACCTTCGGTATTCCCGCATTCAAGCTCGAGAAATCCGTTGTGCGCACGCGCCGCGCCGTGCTCGAGGAACTCGGCGTCGTGTTCCGGCTCGGCGTGGAGGTCGGTCAGGACCTGCCGTTCGGCGCGCTCGTCGACGGCTATGACGCGGTGTTCCTCGCCACCGGCGCGTACACCTCGGTCGATGCACAGCTGCCGGGCGCGGAACTCGACGGCGTCCATTCCGCGCTGCCGTTCCTGATCGCGAACACGCGGCGGCTGCTCGGCATGCCGACGGCGGGCGCGGCCATGCCCGAGCTCGCCGGCAAGCGCGTCGTCGTGCTCGGCGGCGGCGACACGGCGATGGATTGCGTGCGTTCGTCGATCCGTCTCGGCGCGCAGCGCGTGAGCTGCGTCTATCGGCGCGACGAAGCGAACATGCCCGGCTCGCGCCGCGAAGTGAAATATGCGCGCGATGAAGGCGTGGAATTCATTTTCCAGCGCCAGCCGCTCGCGATCGCCGGTGACGGCCGCGTCGAACGCGTGCGCGTCGCGCAGACCGAACTCGTCGCCGGCAGCGGCGGCCGTGCGCAGAGTCGCATCGTCGCCGGCAGCGAACAGGATCTCGCCGCCGATGTCGTGATCCAGGCGTTCGGCTTCCTCGCGAGCCCGCCGGCCTGGTGTGCCGAACACGGCATCGCGGTCGACGCGAACGGCCGGCTCGTCGTCGGCGGTCCGGGGCGGGCGCGCCAGCAGACCACGAACCCGAAGGTGTTCGCCGGCGGCGACACGGTGCGCGGCGCCGATCTCGTCGTGCGTGCGGTGCTCGACGGCCGCGAAGCCGCGCGCGCGATGCTTGCGCGACTGCAAGCTGTGACGGCGTCGACATAGCGGCTTGCGACGCCGCGTAGCGGGCCGGAGAATCGGGGGTCTTCCGGGGACCGGCCAGGCGGAGTCACTTTTCATGCGGTCGATGTGGTTGATGGCAGGTTTGGTCGTGGCTGTGGCAGCCACGGCCGCGAGTCCCGACGAAACGCGCGTCGAGCAGCTGATGACCGCATCGGCGACGCCGGCAACGCCGCCCAAGCCGGGGGCGGCTGCGAAGCCGGACAAGAAAGCCGCCGCGCAGAACGACAGCGATACGGTCGCGAGCCTCGTCGGCCAGCGCGTCGCGGTGGAGACGCGCCAGCGCGGCGTCTACATCGGCACGCTCACTGCGGTCACGCGCGATGCGATCACGCTCATGATCCAGCTGCCTTCGCGCGAGCTGGGCTACTCGCTGCCGCGCGGCGACGTCACCGCCGTCACCGCACGCTGAGGCCGACATGAAACTGATGCTGATCGGTTATGCGCTGTCGCTGGTGTTCGGCCTGCTCATGGTCGTGCGCGTCTGGCGCGCGAGCACGCTGGACGGCGTGCTGACCCTGCTCGTGCCGTTCTATTTCATCGTTGCGCTGATCAAGTACTGGAGCGATCCGGATCACAACATCCGGTTCCACGTGCTCGGCATGCTCGTGAGCTCGGGCATCGCCTACTACGGCGCGACGCGCGTCGCGAACGATGTCGCGCATCAGATCATCGGTACGCCGGAGCAGCGCCAGGCCATGATCGAGGAACTGCGCAGGGAAGGTGTGAAGCTGACCCCGGAACAGGAAGCGGGTCTGCAGAGCGACGATCCGGAAGTCGCGCTCAAGACCATGCAGCAGATCGAGGAGCAGACCGGCGGCACCGATGACGGCAGCGACGGCGGCGAAGCCGTCGCGGCGGCTACGCAGCCGCGCGACGCCGAATTCGAGAGCCCGCGCCCGGTCGCCGCGCAGGAGCGTCCGGCCGAGGTGTTGAGCTATGCCGAAGCGGCACGCCGCGCCGTGTTCAACCGCGGCCGCTACACGCGCGATGCGATCGGCGTCACCATCGACACGCCGTCGAAGTTCCGCCTGATCAGTGCGACCGACGCGCGCCGGCTCGATCAGTCGCGCGGCCGCGCCGAGGACCCGCGCGGGCTCGGCTGGATCATCCATGAGCGCCTGTCGCTGGCCGATCCCGATGCCTGGCACGTCAGCGCGCGCTGGCACAGCGACGGCTGGGTCGGTGTGGTGCCGCTCGACGGTCCCGCGCTGCTCGAAGCGGCGCTCGCGGGCAAGACGTCCGCGCCGCGCGTGCTCGTGAGCCAGGGCGACCTGGTCGGCTATGCGGTCGCGCCGCAGTTCGACGGCCAGGTGCTCGACTGGGCCGAGGAACGCGTGCTCGTGAACTCCGACGAACAGGTCGTCGACTGCCATGCGGTCCGTCTCGGCCGCCGCGGCGTGCTCGAATTCAGCATCGTCGGCATGCCGACGAAATCGCTCGCGCTGTGCCACGAGACCGTGCGCCTGCTCGCGGCGCGCGCCAGTTTCCTGCCGGGCAAGGAATACCCGCCGGCCGCGCCGGCCGATGGCCTGCGCGCGCCCTACACCGTCGCCGCGCTGGCCACGCACGTGCGCTGATCGCAAGAATTGCTGGTGAACCGCAGGCGATCCGTCGCCTGCGGTTTTATACGTTGTAACCTTTGTACAAGGTTCCATGCGCCTCGCGCTGCTCTTCCGGCGGGCGCTGCGTCGTGTAGTAGTACAGCGCGATCGACTGGCGATAGACGCCGTCGGGCGCGGTCCAGTGGTTCGGGTGGCCGTGGAAGGTGTCCGAGCGCGTCGCGAACACGACGGCCCGATTGAACAGCGGCTCGACCGTGCGCACGCGGCGGGTGCCGCTCGTGTCCCAGAGCTCGAGCTCGCCGCCGTAGCCGGCTTCCCAGTGCGGACTCAGATAGATCAGCAGGTTCAGGCGCCGGTGCGCCTGCAGGCCTTCGTGCCAGTTGAAATCCGCATGGATGCCGAGATGGTCGCCCTGGCGGCTCAGATGGATGCCGCCGCCGACGAGGCCGGGGTCCGGCAACAGATGGTCGATGCCGCTCAGGCGTTCGAGAAAGCGGATGAACGGGCCCGAATTCAGGTCGTGGATCGCGCGGCGCAACGCCGGCGGAAAGCGCACTTCGTCGGACGAGCCGAGCTTGACCTCGTAGCCGATCGCGCCGAAGCGATCCCAGGACAGGCGGTCTTCGGGCTTGGGAAACACCTCGGCCAGCTCGCGCACGGCGGAAGGCTTGAGAAAGCCCTCGAACACCGCGTGCGGATAGGGATCGGCCTCGCGGAAGTTCGCGGCGCCCGCGGCAGCCAGCGTATCCAGCCTGTCAAGATCGAAAACGTACGGCATAGAATAAGCAACTACCGTGAAACGTCTGATGATAGCAGGCGCTTCCCCCCCAGCCGCAGGAAGGCGAATCGTGAGCAGCAAGCAACGCGTAGGCATCATCGGCGGGGTGCGCATCCCGTTCTGTCGCAACAACACGGCCTATGCCGACGTCGGCAATCTGGGCATGTCGATCAAGACGCTCGGCGCGCTCGTCGAACGGTTCGGCCTGCACGGCGCGGAACTCGGCGAAGTCGCCATGGGCGCGGTGATCCACCATTCCTCGGACTGGAATCTCGCGCGCGAAGCGGCGCTGTCGTCCGGCCTCGCGCCGACGACGCCGGGCATCACGATGGCGCGCGCCTGCGGCACCTCGCTCGATACGGCGATCCACATCGGCAACAAGATCGCGATGGGCCAGATCGAGGCCGGCGTCGCCGGCGGTTCGGACACGACGAGCGACGTTCCCATCGTCTACGGCAAGAAGCTGCAGCAGCGTCTGCTGGCCACCGCGCGCGCGAAGACGCCGCTCGACAAGCTCAAGACCTTCCTGCGCGGCTTCAGCTTCGGCGAGCTCAAGCCGCATTTTCCCGGCGTGGCCGAACCGCGCACGGGCAAGTCCATGGGCGATCACTGCGAGCTCATGGCCAAGGAATGGAAGATTCCGCGCGAAGAACAGGACAAGCTCGCCTGGGAAAGCCACCAGAAGGCCGCCGCCGCGTATCAGCGCGGCTTCTACAAGGATCTGGTCGTACCGTTCCGCGGCATCGAGCGCGACAACATCCTGCGCCCCGAGACCACGCTCGAGAAACTCGCGACCCTGAAGCCCGCCTTCGACAAGACCTCGGGCCAGGGCACGCTCACTGCGGGCAATTCCACGCCGCTGACCGACGGCGCCTCGGCCGTGTTGCTGGCCAGCGACGCCTGGGCGCAGGCACGCGGCCTCAAGGTCCAGGCCTACCTGACCCATTCCAAGGTGGCCGCCGTCGATTTCGTGCACGGCGAGGGTCTGCTGATGGCGCCGACCGTCGCCGTCGCGCAGATGCTCAAGGATGCGAACCTGACCCTGCAGGACTTCGATTTCTACGAGATCCACGAAGCCTTCGCGGCACAGGTGCTGTGCACCTTGCGCGCCTGGGAAAGTGCGGAATACTGCAAGAACCGCCTCGGTCTGGACACGCCGCTCGGCAGCATCGATCCGGCGAAGATGAACGTGAACGGCTCGTCGCTGGCACACGGGCACCCGTTTGCGGCGACCGGCGCGCGCATCGTGGCGAACCTGGCCAAGCTGCTCGAGGAAAAAGGCAGCGGCCGCGGACTGATCTCGATCTGCACGGCCGGCGGCATGGGCGTCACCGCGATCATCGAGCGGCCGTGAACGGCCGCATCGGCGCGCGGGCGTTCGGTTCCGTTTGCGCGCGCGTTTTGAAACGGTAAAGTCGGGCCAGCGCGCCGGCCCGGCGCGGCGGCATCATCGGGGAATCTCATGCAGAACACCAAACACGCCTTGGTGCTGACCGGCATCGTGCTGCCGGGTCATGCCGCGGAAACGGTCTGGCCGGCATTGGCCAGCTATTTCCGCATGGAACCGGACAGCGTGAGCGCGAAGCTCGTGCCGCGCGCGCCGGTCACGCTGAAGGAGAGCGACGATCTCGGCAAGCTGCAGGGTCTGCAGGATGGCCTGCGCAGCATCGGCGCCGACAGCGAGATCCATGCGCTCGACGACAGCGGCAACCTGTTCGTCGTGATCGGTGGCAAGCCGCGCGGTCCCGTTCCGCACACCTTCGTCCAGAGCAAGGTCGCGGCCGGCGACTGGTCGGGCAACGTCGAAGTGACCAAGGTCGGCGAGAGCAGCTGGGGCGCTTTCAGTCGACTCGGCGCGCCCGCGCCGCCCCCCCCCGCACCGATGGCTCCGCCACCGCCGCCCGCGCCGCGCGCGAGCGTCTCCCCGCCGAGTTTCTCGATGCCGTCGTCACCGGCCGAAACGGCCGTGATGCCGCCGGCCATGCCCGCGGCCGATCCGTACGCTTCGCCCTATGCCGCACCCGACGCGCCGCTCGTGCGCGGCGGCGAGATGATCGAAGCCGGCATGCCGCTACCGGCCGGGGACGCGATCCACGCAGGCTTCTGGCGCCGTTTCGCGGCGTACACGCTCGACAATTTCATCCTGATCATTCCGGCGATCCTGCTGAACCTGATCCCGCTGCTCGGCATCCTGCTTTTCTACGTCGGCCGCTGGCTGTACTACGCGCTGATGGAAAGCGGCCCGAGCCAGGCCACGCTCGGCAAGCAGGCGTTCGGTCTCAAGGTCACCGACGACTACGGCCAGCCGATCACGTTCGCGCGCGCGACCGGCCGTTTCTTCGGCGGCGCCGTGTCGAACATCATCCTGTACATCGGCTACATGATGGCCGGCTTCACCGAGCGCAAACAGGCGCTGCACGACCTCATGGCGAATACCTGCGTCGTGTTCAACACGGTCGAACCCGGCCAGGAGCACGACCTCGAGCGTCCGCCGATGCCGTGGTACGGCTGGGTGCTGAACATCGGCGTGATCGCGCTCAGCGTCATCGCGGTCATCGCCTGGTTCGTGGTCATGGCGTCCTTCATGAACAGCTACGGCCGCTGATCGCGGCCCGCCGCCGGCGCGCGGCTCATCCGGTCGCACAACGAAAAACCCCCGGACTCGCCGGGGGTTTTTCGTTATCGGGCTGCGCGATGCGGTTCAACCGAACTTGAACAGTGCCGGCTTCCAGGAGGCGCCGCTGCCGCTGTAGGAGTCGCGGCGGCGGCGACGCATGCGGTCCTGCAGCTCTTCGCGGCGGCCTTCGAGCCACTGCGCACGCTGCACTTCATGGCTGACCGGATCCACGCCGAGGCGCGCGGCTTCGGTCTTGCGGAAATCGCAGAAATCGTCGTACGCGTCGAGCTCGTGCTTGAGCTCGCGTACGCAGAGCTCGATCATGATCGCGTCGTCGAGGAAGCCGAGCACCGGAACGGTGTCCGGGATCACGTCCTTCGGGTCGGCGAAATAGGTCAGCGCCGACAGCACGCGGGTCTTGTCCTCGTCGGGCAGCGCCCAGCCGGCGTCGTGGACCATCGCGATCATCGCGTCGAGCTTGGCCAGACGCTCGGCGATGAAGTGCGGCACGACGACGCTGCCGGAATCCTCGAGCAGCTTGCGCGCCGCGTCGGTGATCTGCTGCGCGGTGAGGTGCTTGGTCTCCTCCTGCGCCTTCTTCATGCCGTCGATGAAATGCTGCAGATCGGCGTCGCCGAGTTCGATCGTGATGGTCAGAGACATGGCTGGTCTTCAGATAAGCGGAGACTTCGCAGACTAGCCAGTGCGGGGTCGCGACGTCAATTGAACCGTGGCTGCCCGCGCAGCATTGCCAAGCGGCGGGGACGGGTGTTTTGCCGCGGTAGCGGACCCGCACGCCGCTGCCGCCGGCAGGCCCCCCGGCCAGGCCGAACGGAAGTGCCCGGCGACGCGGCCGACGCCTAGAGAATCCCCACGAACCCGGCGCCGAACGCCGTCACGATGCGCGTGTAGATGCTCTTGAGCGGCAGGTTCACGCCCGGGAAGTCGCCGACGGCTTCGTAGCAGTCGTAGAAGTGCGGATCGTTCGTGCGCAGCGGCGCGCAGCCGGGTTTGAGCTCGAAACTCGTCGCGTAGCGGAACGGCCAGAAATCGAACAGCGGCAGGGCGGTCGAAAAATCGTTGATTGCGTTGTTGACGCGCTCGACCAACACGGGCCGCGGCCGCCGCGCGATCACCCAGGCGTTCTGCGGCTCGGTGTCGCGCAGCACCGACGCGCGCAGCGCCTGCGCGAACGCAGCATCGTGAATGATGAAACCGGACTCGGTGTTGTAGTTGTCCGAGCGCGGATCGAAGTTGTGCGATCCGATCAGGCTGATCTTGCCGTCGATCACGATGGATTTCGCGTGCAGGCCGACACGCGGGCCGCGTCGTTCGTCGGCGGCACCGTTCGGCGGATCGCCGCTCGCGCCGGCCAGGGCTTCGTAGCCCTGGATCATCCGGGTCGCGTCGCCGGGAAATGGCTTGAGTTCGTGGATCTCGAAGCCGAGATGCTTGATGTAGCGCTTTTTATACTTGTGCGACAACGCGTAGACATAGAACGCGTCGGTCGCCGCGAGCGAATTCGTCGAGACGATGACGCGCAGGTCCGGAACGCGCTCGCGCAGGCCGCGGAACACGCGGCGCGCCGGGCGACTGATCACGAGATACGGCGTCTGCAGCACGATCTCGTGCCGCGCGTCGTCGAGCAGATCGACGATGTGCCGCGTGAGCGCCTTGTCGGCCGGATTCTCGGGTTCCAGCGGCTTGTTCGGCGAGTCGGAGAAATAGTCCACCTGCGCGACGCGGAAACCGTGCGCGACGAAGCGGTCCACGATCCAGTTCCAGTCGTCCGCCTGGCGCATGATCGCTGCGACGCGGTCGGGCCGCTGCCACGGCGGCGTGTCCCAGGACGGCGCCGGCTCGCGCGAGTTCTGCAGCAGCCGGCGGTTGACGTCCTTGAGCTGCGCCATCGTGCGCGTGCGCTTGTGCGTCCAGAACTGCTCGAACGACGCCTGCATCTGCCTGCCCGCGCCGACGCCGGTGACGACGACGTCGCGGTCGCGATAGTCGAACTCCGGGTCCCAGTCGAAATAGCGGTCTTCGTAGTTGCGCCCGCCGGCGAGGCCGGTTTCGCCGTCGATCAGCAGCAGCTTGTTGTGCATGCGCTGGTTGAACTGGAAAAAACAGCAAAGGATGTTGGCGGCGAATTCCAGCGGCTGTGTCGCGGCGTCGTCGAACGCCGGGTTGTACAGGCGCAGCTCGAAGTTCGCGTGCGCACGTGCGAGCCGCGCGAGCAGCGTGTAGTCGCCGAGCGAGAACAGCTGGTCGGCGATCACGCGCACGCGCACGCCGCGCCGCGCCGCACGGATCAGCTCGTCGAGGAACAGATGGCCGGAGTCGTCGGCGGAAAAAATGAATGTCTGTACTTCAATGCTCTTGCGCGCGCTGCGCACGAGATGCAGGCGCAGCGCCAGCGAGTCGGCGCCGTGGTCGAGCAGAGTCACGAAGTGGTGCGGCGCAGCCGCCTGCAGGCTTTCCTGGTACAGCTCGTGGTACGGCGAATCGGCCGCGCAATTGTCCGCGCGCGCGCAGCTGAGTTCGTGGTCGCGCAATTGTTCGATGACCGCGTCGGCGCGGCGCACGCGTTCGCGCGACAGCGAGCAGCCGGCCAGCAGCAGTGCGAGCGCGATCGTTGCGAGCAGTTGCCATCCGTTGCGCATGAAGCAGCGTTCCTTCATTCCGGTTTCGTCGCGGCGAGCACGCTGAAATGCAGGCGCACCCGGTCGGCCAGGGTCGCGCGCCGCGAGCGCATGCCGAATTCGCTGCGCTGCAGGGAACCGTCGGCGACGACCGGGCAGCGCAGCGCGGCCTCGCCAGGACACTGCGACGGACGCAGGCGCAGATTCATGGGCCGGGTCACGCCGCGCACGGTCAGGTGCCCGACGATGTCGCCGCCGAGATCGAGCGTCGCCAGCGGAAACGGCTCGGACACGAACTCGACGAAGGGATGACGCGCGGCGTCGAAGAACTCGGCGGATTTCACCCAGTCCTCGTAGCTGTCGCGGCGCATGGACACGCCGCGCACGTCGATGCGCGCATGCACGCGCGCGCTGCGCGCCTGGGTATCGATGTCGACTTCGCCCGTGACCGCGCCGAAGCGGCCCGCGATGTCGAACATCCACATCGCGCGGATCTCGAAATCGGCGGTCGATCGCGCCGGGTCGAGCGCGACCGGTTCGGCCTGCGCGAGCGGCGGCAACGCGAGCGCGACCCGCAGCAACAGGCCCGGCCAGCCCAGCGGAGCCGCTGTGCGCGGCCGCCTCACCCGTGGCCTCCTGCGAATGAACATGCCGCAGACCCTGTCCGCGCCGGATTCAGGGCGACCAGAACGCCTTGAGACTGCCGCTGCCCGGCTCGATGTCCGTGCCGATCTCGAGCCAGGCGATGCCGGCCGGGGGCATGCCGCGGAACTCGCCGGACTGCCCGGTCGCCAGCAATGCGACCAGTGTTTCGATGCCGGGATTGTGGCCGACGAGCAGCACCTGTTCCGCATCGCGGTGCTGGTCGAGCAGGCCCATGAGATCGCCGGCGGTTGCTTCGTAGATCGCCGGTTCGTAGCGCGTATCGGAGTATTCGATGCGTGCGAGCACGCGCTCCAGGGTCTGGCGCGTGCGCACCGATGGCGAACAGAGCACGCGCTGCGGCCGCGCGCCGGTGGCCTTGAGCCATGCCGCCGCGGCTTCCGCCTCCGCTTCGCCGGTCAGGCTCAGCGCGCGATCGCTGTCGCTCTGATCCGGGCCGGAATTGCCGGCGTGGGCATGTCGCAGCAGGATGAGTTCTTGCATGGCTGGCTTCCTCGCCTGTCGTATAGGGCTCTAATGGTGCACCAAGCCTCGTCGAGTGTGGGGGCCGTTCACTCACGTT